>JAFDWI010000011.1 GCA_018268545.1 Actinomycetota bacterium | reverse complement strand
TTCGGCGGCGACACCACCCGGCGGTGGGGTCCACGGCATGTGCGGTCATCTCGCCGCTCGCTCCGCGATGCGTACACTCCGGCACTAGAACAAGTTCTCATCGGGCGGCCGCCGGCTCGCCCTTGAAGGGAATAGGCGATGGGCTTCATCCAACCCGACCTTCCGGCCGTCGATCACGAGGTGTGGTCGAAGTTGCCGCGCGAACAACGCACCGAGCCGATGGCTCGGCATTTCGCCGAGCACGGATTCGGATCACCCGACGTGGTCATCCTCGTCTACGTCGTCAAGATGATCGCCTATGCGGCAATCGCATGGGCGTTCATCCTGTCCACACCCGGGATCGACGGATTCTTCGCCGTGGACCAGTGGTGGCGGAGCGGTGTGGTCATCTACAAGATCGCGTTGTGGACGATGCTGTTCGAGGTGCTCGGCCTGGGCTGCGGGTTCGGGCCGCTGAACCTCCGGTTCATCCCTCCGATGGGTTCGTTCCTGTACTGGCTCCGGCCCGGAACGATCCGCCTCGCTCCCTTCGGGGGACGGGTGCCCGGCACCGGCGGCGACACCCGGAGCGTCGTCGATGTCGTGTTGTACGCGGCGTTTGCGGGCTCGATCGTCGTCGCGATGTGGGGGGCGCTGGGGCGCGCCGAGGTGCTGGTCGTGCTCGTGCTGTTCGCACTGCTGTCCTTACGGGACCAGGTGATCTTTCTCGCGGCCCGCGGTGAGGTCTACGGCGCGTTCCTGATCACGTTCCTGTTCGCGTCGGCCGATCAACTCACCGGTGCCAAGGCGGTGTTGTTGATGATCTGGTGGGGCGCGGCGTTCTCGAAGCTGAACCTGCATTTCCCCTCGGTGATGGCGGCGATGCAGTCGAACAACCCGTTCCTGCGCTTCGGGGGGATCCGCCGACGCTTTCACCGCGATTTTCCCGACGACCTGCGACCGAGCCGCGTGGCCGGCGTGATCGCCCACTCGGCGACGGTGGTCGAATTCTGTGTGCCGGCGGTGTTGTTCTTCTCCCACGGCGGGTGGCCGACCATCGCGTGTGGAGTGATCATGATCACCTTCCACCTGGGGATCATCTCGAGCTTTCCGATGGGGGTGCCACTGGAGTGGAACGTGTTCATGATCTTCGGTGTGATCTTCGTCTTCCTCGCGCACCCCGGCATCGCGTGGGGAGCGCTCGCGTACCCCGTCACGATCGCGGCGCTGTTCGGGGTCCTGCTCGCGTTCGTCGTCTACGGAAACGCCGTGCCCTCGAAGGTGTCGTTCCTGGTGGCGATGCGCTACTACGCGGGGAACTGGGCGACGACGGTCTGGTGCTTCAGAGGCGATGCCCTCGACCGACTCGACGCGGGCATCGTCAAGGCGACGATGCTCCCGCACCGACAACTCGAGAAGATCTACGGCAGCGCAGAAGAGGCGATGATCCCGATCCACATGGGGTATGCGTTCCGCGGGTTCCATTCGCACGGTCCCGCGCTCTACACGCTGGTCCACGAGGCGTGCGGCGAAGGCCACGAGGACTACCTGGTGCTCGACGGTGAATTGATCGCCGCGGTCGCATTGGGTTGGAACTTCGGTGACGGGCATCTCCACGGTGAGCAACTCATCGAGGCGCTGCAGCGCCGTTGCGATTTCCGACCCGGTGACGTGCGCGTGGTGATGTTGGAGTCCGAACCGTTCGCCAGGGGAACCCAGGCGTATCGGCTGGCGGACGCCGCGACCGGGCAGTTCGCGAGCGGCCACGTGAAGGTGCGCGACCTGCTGGAGTGCCAGCCCACCTCGACCGACGTGCCGCTGTACCGGGACTGATCCGTTCTTTGAACGCTCGAACTGCCGTGCGGTGTTCGGGCGTGCAAAGTACGGGCCGGCCTGATCGATCGAGTAGGCCGAGCCGATCGCATGCGTTGTGCAATCATCGACCGGTGACACGCCTGCGATTCATTCTGGGGATCCTCGCGGCCACCGCCATCGGGGTGGGCGTCGTGATCGCAGCGCGTCGCCTTCGCCGCCGTCTCGTTCCGAGCTGGTCCGGACCCGAGGCCGCGCTCGCAGACATCGTCGTGACGCTCTCGATCGTCACGGTCGTGTCCGACATCGCCGGCGCGTTCGGCGCGTTTCGTGCCGTCCCCTTGGCACTGGGGCTCGTCGGCGTAGCGCTCGTCGCGGTGCGCTTCGGCCGTGGCGCCGATGCGTCGCGGCCCGTCGCCGCGACCAGGGCGCGGCGACGGGATTGGAAGCCGTACGCCGTTGCCGCGTCGATCGGTGTCGTTGCGTCCGCTTGGATGGCACAACTCGGACAGATCTGGCGGAACGGCATCTTCAACTACGATTCGCTCTGGTACCACATGCCGATGGCGGCGGATTTCGTGCGGTCCGGGCGTTTCATGCCGGTCCGGCTCTACAGCGCCGACCTCCTCATCTCGACCTATCCGGCGGGCTCCGAGGTCGTCCATGCGCTCGGGATCGTCGTCGTCGGCTCCGATGTGCTGACGCCGTTCGTGAACTTCGCGTGGGCCGGACTGGCGATTTTCTCAGCGCACGTGCTGGGTCGGAGCACCGGCCGCCCACACTCGACCACCTTGGCCGCGGTGCTCGTCCTCGCGTTGCCCGTCGTGATCGAGTTGGAAGCGCTGAGCGCGTTGAACGACGTGATGGGTCTTGCCGGGCTCGCAGCGGCCATCGCATTCGTGTCGATCGATGGCGCGGCAGCGGGGGGCGTTGGCGCGGGAGATCCCGATGACGGAGAAATTGGCAGAGAACATCGCGGGCGTCTGCTCCTCGTGGGGCTCGCGCTCGGGTTGGCCATCTCGACGAAGATGGTCCTCCTCGCACCTGCGATGCTCCTTGCGCTCGGAGTTGTGTTGCATGAACGTCGAGAGCGACAAACCCGATTTCGTCACCGAGCGGTCCCGCTCGGCGCAGGGATGTCGCTCACCGGGTTGTTCTGGTATCTGCGAGATGTCATCGTCTTCGGTTCACCGATTCCGACCGTCCGGGTGGGCCTCGGTCGCTTCGCGCTGCCGACCGTTGTGACGCTGGGCAAGGTCGGTCTGATGATCCCGACGCTCCTCGGAAGGTCCGATCACCTCGACGTTGCCCACACGTTGAATCGTTCGTTCGGCCTTCTCTGGTTGATGATGGTGGCCGGACCCGTCGCGGTGGCGGTGGTTTCGCTCGTGCGACCGGTTTCACCGTTGACGAGGATATTGGCACTTGTCGGAGCAGGAAGCGTAGCCATCGGTGCCTTCGCGCCCAACTACGTCGTTCGCGGGACCTACCTTTTGTTGTTGTCGAGTTCACGATTTCTCGTGCCGGGAATCATGATCTCGTTGTTCGCGTTCTGCGGTCTCTTCCCGTTGGGTCGATGGACCGACCGAGCCACGGGTTTTCTGACATTTGCGGTCGTGGTCACGGGTGGCAGTTGGTTCGTGACGCCCGTGATCGACCTCTGGTACGGGCGTGCACCGACGCCGTCACAACCGCTGGTGGCTGTCGGGTTTGCCGTCGTCGCGGGCGTGGTCACGCTTGTCGTGCGTTCGCAGCACAGAGCGCGGAACGTCTCCGTGGCTGTCGTCTGTGCGCTGCCGTTCGTCCTTTCGGTGATCATGCTCCCGACGTACCTGACGCATCGGTACCGTCAGCCCGATCTCGGTGGCGCCCGGTATCTATGGGCAGACGCGCATTCGGGTCGCACGATCGCGATCGAACCGTTTCAGTTCTTCGACCAGTTCGACAAGTCGACCGGAGGGGCGGCTCGCCTTCCACTTCTGTACACCTATCCGCTTTACGGTCGCGCGGGGGCCAATCGTGTCGAGTCGGTTGTCGAGACCGACGGGAATCGTGTGACTCGGCCGGACTCGTGTCCGGCATGGTGGCGTCAGCTTCGTCGGATGGGAGCGACGGAGGTCCTCCTTCTGATCCCGCACTCGGCGGAGCCGAGTCGGTATGTCGGATGGACGCTTTCCGCACCGTCAACCAAGGTGGTCGCCCGAGCCGACGTCCACGTCGCAGGCGCGGAACTGGTGCTCGCCGCTGTCGATCCGACGGCCGAGGGTGCGTGCGGGGATAAGGATTGATCACCGGTCCGTTCCCCTGAAGACGGATTTCCCGGGACATGCCGTCGGGTGTGGCGCGGGGGTCGGCCGTCGGTCGACGGTCACTTCCGCGAAGGCGTGAGCGCTATTCGATCGTGGCGAGCAGGTCGCCTGCCGAGACCGATTGACCGGCCTCGACGTTGACGGCGGTGACCGTCCCGGCTTTGTCGGCGGCGATGTTGTTCTCCATCTTCATCGCTTCCAGGACGCAGATCGTCGCACCCTCGGCGACTTCGTCGCCGACCGCCACCGACACCTTGG
>JAFDWI010000119.1 GCA_018268545.1 Actinomycetota bacterium | reverse complement strand
TCGGAGCCGCTCATCGAACCGCCTCCACCCCCCACTCTGCGAAATTCGGACCGTTGACCGCCGTATGGGCGGTCAACGGTCCGAATTTCGGGCGTGGGGGGGTCGGGACGGGGGTCGGGGTGGGGTTCGTGGTCATTCGTCGATCTCCTCGATGCGCAGAGCGTGTGTGGGGCAGTACTTCACGGCCGCTTCGACCCCGGGTCGCAGCGCGTCGGACGGCGTGGCGTCCAACACGGTGATCGTGGTCGCCTTGGCCGCCAACTCGAACACTTCGGGTGCTTCGGACTCGCACACCCCGTGCCCCTGACACAGGTCGCGGTCGACGACGACCCGGTATCGTCCCATCAGCTCGCCCTCCGTCGGTAGGTGACCCGGCAGGGTTGTTCGAGCTGGACGACCATCTTGGAGTGGTCGTTGCGATACGTCTCGGGTGGCTGGGCCATCTCGAAGGTCCAGTCCCGCAGGAGCACCGCGAAGATCGCCTTGATCTGCATCTGGGCGAACGCGGCGCCCACACACCGGTGACGGCCCGCACCGAAGGGGATCCAGTTCCACGGGTTGTTCCGCTCGTCGTCGCGTGGGGCGACGTAGCGACCCGGGTCGAAGGTGTCGGCGTCGTCGAAGGCCTCGGGGATCCGATTGGAGATCGCCGGAGACGCGCCGACCAGCTTGCCTTCACCGATGTGGACACCGCACACGTCGAACGGCGTACGGACGAGCCGCAGCAGCAGGATCAGCGGAGGATGCAGGCGCAGCGCCTCCTTGAGCGATGCCTCGAGGTTCGGGATCTCCCGCAACGCCTGATAGGTGACGTCCTCACCCGCGGCACTCAGCGTGTCGAGGTCTGCAAGGGAGCGTTGCATCCACTCGGGATGCCGCAACAGTTCGATCAACGTCCACGCGGCCGTACCCGAGGTGGTGTGATGCCCGGCGAACATCATCGAGATGAACATGCCGGTGACCTCGTCCGCGCTGAATCGTGGTTTGCCGTCGTCGCCGGGGATCGACACGAGTACGTCCAGCAGGTCACGGTCCTCGTCGGTCGCCGCCGGCCCGGCGAGACGCTGGTCCATCAGGTCGCGGACCAGTTCGACGATGGCGACCCGAGCGGCGTCACGTTTGTGGAACGACTCGATGTCGGCGTAGGGATCGACGAACGCGTACGCGTCGGTGCCACGCTCCAGGTCGTGGTACAGCGCGGCGAAGCGGGCGTCGAGCTGATCACGGAACTTGCGGCCGATCAGACATGCCGAGGATGTGTAGATCGTCAACTCGGCGAAGAAGTCGAGCAGGTCGATCTCGCCGGAGTCGCCCCAGTCGGCGACCATCCCGCGCACCTGTTCCGCGATCGTCTCGGCATGGCCTCGCATGTAGCGGTCGCGCAACGCCTGGTTGTGGAGCATTTCGCGGCGACGTTCCGGGGACGCATCGAACACGACGCCTTCGCCGAAGATCGGCTTCATGAACGGATACGCGGCGGCCTGGTCGAGGTCCTCGTCGGTCGAACGGAAGAACACCTCGTTGGCTTCGGCGTCGGTGAGCAGGACGACCGCTTTGTCGGCGAGGCGGAACTCGCCGACGTCGCCGCATTCGTCACGCACCCGTTGCATCAATGCGATCGGGTCGCGACGGAGCTCTTCGAGGTGGCCGGTGCCGCCGTGGTCGCCGGACACCTTGGGTGGCAGGGTGATGGTACTCATGGGGTCTGCTCCTTGGGCGCATCGGGCGCCTGGGGTTGGATCTCGATCAGGTTGAGGTGCGTGCCACGCGGAACCGACACCATCGTCAGGATCGCGTGCGCGACCTCCGCGGGACGCAGGGCACCGCTGTGGCGCATGAGGCCCCAACGGGACCAGGTCGCGACGATCTCGTCGATGTCGGCTGCGGACCAGTCGGTGCCCTGTTCGGTCGACGCGGGGCCGGGCCGGACGATCCCGGCACGCACGCCGGTGCCCTCGAGTTCCATCGCGAGGGTCTCGGCAAGCGCCTCGAGGCCACGCTTGGAGGCGACATACGCGGCGGTGAGCGGCCGTGGGTGACGGGCGACCTCGGACGAGACGATCACGATGTCACCGTGGCCACGGGTGAGCATCGGCGGTGCGGCCCGGTGCAGCAGTGCCTGCACGCCGAGCAGGTTCACCGAGACCTCGGCGGCGAACCGTTCCGGATCGGTGCCGACCACGCTGCCCGGTTGGACGTCACCGGCGTTGGCGACGATCACGTCGGCGTCACCGTGCGCGGCCGCTGCGGTGTCGACGAACGCGGCGATGCTGTCGGTGTCGGTCACATCGAGAGCGACGGCGACCGCGGTGCCCCCGGTCGCACGGATCTCGGCTGCGACCGCTTCGCACCGCTCGACGCGCCGCGCGCCGAGCGCCACGGGGTGCCCGGCACCCGCGAGTGCGATCGCCGTTGCGCGGCCGATCCCCGAGGACGCGCCGGTCACCAATGCCGGGCGAACATCGGGGTGGGGTGCGAAGCGTGGCATTCCCGGTGTGCCCGTCAGCGCCGCGTGATCGTGGTGGGCAGGTGGGCGAAGCCGCGTACGTTCACCGAGTGGACCCGTTCACTCGCGGTCTCGTCGACGTCGTAGGACGCGATCCGGTCGACGAGGACCTCCATCGCGACACGCATCTCGAGCACGGCGAGGGCGTGGCCCATGCAGTAGTGGCGCCCGAACCCGAAGCTGGAGAGGTCCTGTGCGGTGTCGGTGCGGTCCAGATCGTAGGTGTCGGGACGGTCCCAGGTGGCCGCGTCTCGGTTGGCCGATCCCAACAGGAGGAGCACCCGTTCACCCGCGGGGATCGTGACACCGTGCAACTCGACGTCGCGCGTCGCGGTGCGAGCGAGCATCTGGCTCGACGTGTCGAACCGGAGCGTCTCGTCGATCCAGTCGCCGATCCTCGTGCGGTCTTCGAAGGGCTTGCGGCCCTCGTCGGGGAACTTCCACCCCCAGAACCACGCGTTTCCCAGCAATTTGGTCGTGGTCTCGTTGCCCGCGACGACGAGCAGGAACAGAAAACCGGTGATCTCGTCGTCGGTCAGGGTGTCGCCGTCGACCTCGGCGTCGATCAACGCCGAGGTGAGGTCGTCGGTCCGGGCCCGGCGGCGCTCTGCGATCATGTCGGCGTAGTACCCGGCTAGGTGCAAGGCCGCGTCCATCCCCGACCGGGGAACGTCACGAGTGTCGGGTTCACGGTGGACCAACAGATCCGACCACGCACGGATCTGCGCCCGGTCGGCTTCGGGGACGCCCATCATCTCGGAGATGACGTCCATGGGGAACTTCCCGGCGAAATCGTCGATGAAGTCGATGGTGTCACTCTCGACCGCACGGTCGGCCCACCGGGCCGCGATCGAGCGGATCTTCGGTTCGAGTTCGGTGACCCGGCGGGGCGTGAACCCCCGGGCGACGAGGCGACGCATCCGACCGTGGCGTGGTGGGTCCATCCCCAGGAACGACATCGTCCGATGCGCGTTCGGACCCCAGGCAGCCGGATCGAGCGAGACCCCATTCGCCGACGAGTACGTCTCGGAGTCCTTCAGTGCCGCCATCACATCGGCGTGGCGGGACAGCGCCCAGAACCACACGTCGGGGTTGTGGAACACGGGCGCCTCGCTCCGCAGGCGCGCATACGTCGGGTACGGGTCGTCGTGGATCGCGTAGTCGTACGGGTCGAAGACGACCCGGTCGGCCGTGACGCTGCTCATCGCTCGATTCCTTTCGTGGTCCGACCGCTGCCGGCGAGCACCGTGGTGGCGACGTCAGCCAGGAGCGCCGGGAGTTCCGCGTACGACAGATGGCCCATCCCGGCGTTCAGCATCGCGCCGGCGACGGCAAGATCGAGGGTGCGCACGACCATGGCGTCGGCCTCGTCCCCGAGCGCGGCCACGATCCGGCGATGTGTGGCTGCCCCGATCCGGTCACGGAGCAACTTCACGTCGGGGTCCGAACTCAACATCGCGGTCGAGACACCGGCGGCGACCTCGGGCTCGTCCGCGACGAGCAGGGCGATGTCGCCGAGGGCGACGGCAACCCGGTTCGCGGCGGTCTTGCGCCGGTCGGCCGTGACGGGCTCGAGCGCCGCGAGGCGTCGCCAGAACACCTCGGCGACCAGATGTTCCTTGGACGAGAAGTACGTGTAGGCGGTTGCGGGCGACACGCCCGCTCGGGTCGCGACGCCACGCATGGTCAGTGCATCGAACCCGTCGCGGTGGAGTTCGTCGACCGCCGCGTCGACCAGTCTCGCAACGGTCGCCGCCTGGCGCGACGACAGGCGTCGTCGGGTCGCCTCGACCGGATGATGGGCTCCCTCGTCGGTTTGCGACATCGACACTGCACTGGACACGTGTCCAGATACTAGTCCACCAGAGACGTCCGGCAACCCCGAATCGAACCGGACTGGCGACGACCAGCGAGCGCGTGTCGACAATCTGACGCAATGCACCGACGTCCGTGGTGGACCCGGGGATCACGAAGCGGATCACCACCAACCCGGTCGAAAGACTCCACGGTCTTCAGGCATATCGCCGACCGATGCACCCATCGTCGCCCACGTCGGCGACGACGCGGGCACATCGCATCACCTCCGTCGGTCGACCGGCATCTCGTTCACCCGACGTAGGCGGGCGAGATACCAAGTGGTGTTGCAGGTGTCGGTGTCGAGGAGTCAGAAGCCGCCGAGGACGGGGGCAAAGACGGCAGCGAGGACGGCTCCGGGATCGGCGAAACCGGATGCGCTCGTACGATTGCGGCACTCGCGGCGGCTACGGAGACGGTGAGCGTCGTGCCCGACACGGGTACGTCGACGTCCGCTGTTGGTGAGAGGTTCCCGTCGATTCCGACCGACGCTCCTCGGAACGTCACCCCCGATGTCGATTCGAGCGACCCTGCCTCGAGTCGGGCCATCGACGCGGAAGCCAACGCCACTCCGAGATCGATGTCGATCCGGACCGGCGTGCCCGGGTCGAGATTGCGCACGACGACACGAACATCACCGTCGTCACCGAGGAGGGCGTGGACGCCCGCCCTCGCCGGAACACCGGCCATGTCGACGTGCAGGTGTGATCCCGCCCCCAGCGAACCCAGGAGCAACATGCCGAAGAACAGCGGCCGGATCTCGGTGACGACGCCGTCGACTTGGACGATCGCCGGATAGCCGGCGCCACTGCCCGAGTTGTGGAAGTGCAGTCCCACGGCACCGCTCGCGGTCGCGTCGAGATGCAGTCCGATCGCCCAGAGTGCCGATGCGAACGTATTGCTGACGCCGGGCACACCGCCATTAGCGAACGAGTTGGTCTCGGTGATGCGAAACCCGGCGGCGCCCACCTCGGCGGACGTCGCCGCGAGCTGTGCGAGCGACGACGCGAGCAGCGGATCGGGCGCGAGCAAGGTCGGAATCGTCTGGTCCGGCCCGCCGAAGCCCCGGTAATAGTGCTGGGTCACCCACCGGAGCGACGCGCCGTCGTCGCGGGCGAAGGGGGCGGTCCACCCGTCGATCGACTGCAACAGGCAACAGCCCGGACCCGACAGCGGCAACCGTGGTGCGGACTGTCCGACCGCTTCGGCAAAGGCTGCCCAACGGGACCGGAACAGCAGCGGTGTCCCCGCGAGCAGCGCGCGAGACGGGACCGCGCCGTACAGGTCGGGTTCGTTCCCGAACTCGAATGCGCCGATACGCGCCCCGAAAGCACCCGCAACATGCGCGGCCTCGTCAGCAGCGGTGGCGGGCGAAGCCCCGTCGAACACGAACGGGATCCCGTGAAGCACGTCCCAGTCGACCGCATCGAGGAAGCGACGGAGCGCCTCGACGTCGGCCGGCCCGACCGTGCCGGGCGTGGCCCGTCGTGCCGACGGATCCCACGGGACACGATCGACCGAGTTGGCACCGATGCGGATCATTCCCGGACCGAGCAGGCGGAACAACGCGACGAGATCCGTATTGGAATCGTCGAACAGTGGCAGGGCAAGGACCGACCGTTCGAAGCTGAAGCCGAGCGAGCGTCGATCGAGGCGACCCAGACGGATCATCGGATCCACCCGGACGTGGGGAACCGAGGACGCGGCTGCCGTCGAAGCGGCCCGAGCCGACACCGACGCCGACCCGAGCGCGGCGATGGCCGCCGCGGAACCGGCTCCCGCGAGGAGATGCCGACGAGTGATCGGGTGGTCCGCCATCACGCCACGTTGTCACACCTGGGGCCGAGCGAGCACCCGTAGCCCGCGTGGAGCGCGGTCTGCGATACTGCCCCGGTGAGCGAGCCGATCACCCTCGATGGATCGCGTATCGACGTCATCCTGTTCGACCTGGGCGGCGTGGTCTTCCAGTTCGACTGGTCGAGGGCGATCGCGTCCTGGTCACGACGTTCCGGCGTGGACGAGTCGACGCTCGGATCCAGGTTGCGCTTCGACGAGGACACCTGCCGCTTCGAACGCGGTGAGCTCGGCGAGGACGAGTACTTCTCGTTGCTCCGAGCCCGGCTGGATGTCGAACTGTCGACAGACGAACTCATCGAAGGTTGGAACGCGATCTTCGGCGAGTTGTGCTCCGGGATCACCGACGTGCTGGCTGCGACGACCGCATCGCACCATCGGGTGGCCGCACTGTCCAACACGAACGCGACGCATGCCCGAGCGTGGTCGGCCCGGTACCGTCCGGCGCTGGCACCACTCGGTCGCATTTTCACCTCACATGAGCTCGGTCACCGCAAACCCGAACCGGCGTGCTACCGGGCGGTGATCGACACCCTCGGCGTGACGGCGGACCGCGTCGTGCTCTTCGACGACGTCCACCAGAACGTCGCCGGCGCCCGCGCCTTCGGGATGCACGCGGTGCAGGTGACCGGCACCCACGACCTGCGCTTGGCGCTTACCGAGCTGGGCGTCGACATCCCCGAGCAGAACGGTCCGCCACCAAAGTTTGCTGGCTTCGTCGTCGATCAGATGCTGGAGTGACCGAGCTCGGATTCAGGCTTCACACGGAGCCGGCGTCCGGCCCGATCGGCCGTCGGAGTCCGGTCGCCAACTGATCTGGGTCCGTTCTTCGCGGCACGGCCCGGGAACCCGCACGAGGTTTCTGCCTGACTGACCCTGCAATGGAGGCGGCCATGGACGACATTCGCATCGACGAGTTCGCAGACGGGCTGTACCGGATCTCGACGTGGTCCGACCCGCCCGGAATGGTCTTCAACCAGATCCTCGTCGACGCAGAGGAGCCGTTGCTGTTCCATCTCGGTCATCGCGGCGCGTTCGATGCCGTGTCGGCGGCGGTGGCGACGGTCGTTCCGATGGACAAGCTCCGTTGGTTGAGTTTCGGTCACTACGAGGCGGACGAGTGTGGAGCGATGAACAACTGGTTGGCCGGGGCGCCCACCAGTGAGGTCGTCCACGGGTTGACCGGCGTTCTGGTGTCGCTCGGCGACATGGCGGATCGGGCTCCGCGGGCACTCGGCAACGGCGAGGTACTCGACCTCGGTGGCCGCCGAGTGCGTTGGATCGACACGCCGCACGTGCCCCACGGTTGGGACGCAGGGCTCATCTACGAGGAGACCACCGGGACCCTGTGCGTCGGTGACCTCTTCACCCAGATGGGCCCGTCGGATCCGGTGAGCACCGACGCAGATCTGCTCACGCGGGCCACCGACACCGAGGACCTCCTCGGAGCGACGGCGATCACCCGACGACCGCTCCGATCATCCGGGCGTTGGCCGATCTCGAACCGAACCGCCTCGCGCTCATGCACGGTCCCGTCTTCGAAGGCGATGGTGCGGCGATGCTCCGCGGCCTCGCCGACTACTACGCCGCGCGCCTTGCGAACGCGTGAACGACTAACTCGGGCAGAGGGCCCACAGGTCGAGGTCCAACAGCACGCCGGGGGCGTATTTGCCGTCGTCGCCACGAAGGGTCATGGTCTCGTCGTGACCCGACGTCGCAACCAGGCGCAGCCGCATGGCGCCGACGCCCGGCGCGTCGAGTTCGACCCGGTCGAGCACCTCGGACCACGCATACACGGTGTCGCCGGCGAACGCCGGCGCGGTGTGCGAACCGGCGTTGATCGCCACGATCATCGCGGCGTTCGCCAACCCGTTGAACGACAACGCCCGTGCCATCGAGATGATGTGGCCGCCGTAGATCAGGCGTCGACCGTCGTCGCGCACCGAGGTGTTGAAGTGCACCTTCGCGGTGTTCTGCCAGAGCCTGGTGGCCATCATGTGTTCGGCGTCGGTCAGGGTGACACCGTCGACATGGTCGATCTTCTCGCCGACTTCGTGGTCGCCGAGGCGGTACGGCGACCCGGCGGCGGCGAAGTCGTAACGCGAGAAGTCGAGACGATCCGGCACGATCAGGTCGTCTGCTTCGACGGCAGTCGCGAGTTCCGGAACCACGGTTTCAGGTGCGGGCGCATCGATGTCACGCTTTCGGACCATCACCCACCGGACCCAGTCGAGCACGGTTTCGCCGGCTTCGTCGACCGCGGTGGACCGCACCCACACCACACCGGTCTTGCCGTTGGAGTTCTCCTTGAGGCCGATCACCTCCGACGAGGTGGCGATCGTGTCGCCTGGGGTGACCGGCCGATGGAACCGGCATTCGGCGTACCCGAGGTTGGCGACCGCGTTGAGCGACACGTCTGCGACGGTCTTGCCGAACGCGACGTGGAACCCGATGAGATCTTCCAGGGGCGCCGGGGTGAGACCGCACCCACGAGCGAAGGGCGCCGAAGACGGGATCGCGAACCGGCTCGGGTAGATCGCCCCGTACAGGGCACGGTCGCCTTCGGTCAGGGTCCGTGGGGTGGCGTGGTGGATCACCTGCCCGAGGTGGAAGTCCTCGAAGAAGTTTCCCGGATCGGTCTTGGCCATGACCACCAAACGTACCGCCCGACCCCGACGTCGGCCGAGGTCGGCCGCTGGTGCGAGCGCGGCCGCGGGTGCGGTGGCCGGGATGAGCCGCCGGGTCAGCCGTGCTGCCAGATCCGGTTCGCGACACCCCAGATCCCGGGAAACGCCGCCTCGTTCAGTTCGGCCAACTCGGCGGCGGTCAACGTCCACCCGAGCGCACCGGCGTTGTCGGCCGCCTGGCCGCCGTTCTTGGCGCCGGGAATCGGTACGGCCCCTCGTTCGATCAGCCAACGCAACGACACCTGGGCGGGCGTCCGGTCGTTGTGCGCGGCACCGATCCGACGCATCCGATCGACCAGGGGATCGATCTTGTCCATCGAATAGGTGGAGAAGTTCCGTTTGCCCGGCGGCGGGTTCGACGCCGAGTACTTGCCGGTGAGGCGGCCCTGGCCCATCGGCGAGTACGCGATCAGCACGACGTCGAGTCGGGCGCAGGTCTCCAGCAGCCCCGACGAGATCGGAATCGTCCGCAGCAGCGAGAACTCGACCTGATTGGATGCCAGACGAAGGTCACGCTTGCGGAGCTCGGTGTCCCACTGGCGGGTTTCCTTCGGCGAGAAGTTCGAGACCCCGACCGCGCGCACCACGCCCTGCGCGTGCGCTTCGGCGAGCGCTTCGGCCTGCGCGGGAATCCCCCGCAGGCTGATCGGCCCGTGGATCTGGTAGAGGTCGATGGCTTCGACACCGAGCCGTTCCCGCGACGCCTTCGCCGCGTCGACGAGTGACCGCTTCACGTTCAGTTTCCACGGCATCGGCATGAACTTCGACGCGATGACGGCACGGGACGCACGTTCGGGGTCGTCCGCGATCATCTTGCCGATGATCCGCTCGGATTCACCTTCGCCGTAGGCCTCGGCGGTGTCGAACAGCGTGACCCCGGCGTCGATCGACGTGCGCCACGCGTCCGCGATGGTGTCCATCGTGAGCGACGCGTCGTAGCCACCCATCCCCCACACCCGCTTGTCGCCCCATGCCCAACAACCGACACCCATCACGGGGATGGTGACATCGGATCCGGCCAGCGTGCGGGGCTCATCGCTCATGGCGCGCAATCTACCCCGGTGGCCGACTGCGCCGCCGACCACACGTCACCGGGCGAGGGCCTCGGCCACCTGCTCGGCCGGCAACGGCGGCGAAAACCAGAACCCCTGTGCGAGTTCACATCCGAACATTCCGAGCGCCTCGAGTTGCCCGGGATCCTCGACGCCTTCGGCAACGGTGACCAGGCCGAGCGCATGGGCCAGGGCGATGATCGCTCCGGTGACTTCCCGATCCTCGTCCGACGACGTGAGTCCGGCCACGAAGCTCTGATCGATCTTGAGCACGTCGACCGGGAGCCGTGTGAGATAACTCAGCGACGAATATCCGGTACCGAAATCGTCGATGGCGATCCGCACGCCGATGGTCCGCAATGCGGCGAGCAACTCGGCGGTCTCGTCCGCATCGGTCATCAACATGCCCTCGGTGACCTCGAGCACCAGGCGTGAAGGGTCGATACCGGTGTCGGCCACCACCCGTTCGACCGTGTCGACCAATTGGCGGTTCGCGATCTGCGCTGCCGTGAGATTGATGAACAGCGCAGGCGGTGTTCGACCCGGGGGTGTCGGCCACAACACCGCCTGGCTGCACGCGTGTTCGAGGATCCACGGTCCGATGGCGCGCAGCACGCCGGACTCCTCGGCGACCCCGAGGAAATCGCGGGGCGCGAGCAACCCGCGTTCGGGATGCTCCCAACGTACGAGTGCTTCGACGCCTGCGACCGAACCCGATGCGACATCGACGATCGGTTGGAAGTGCAGCCGGAACTCGAACCGCTCCAGTGCCCGACGGAGGCCCGCCTCGACCGACAGCCGCTCGACCGCGGCGCGGTGCATCGCGTCGTCGAAGACCTGCGCCCGATCCCGTCCTCTGGTCTTCGCCGCGTACATCGCCACGTCGGCATCGCGGAGCAACGTTTCCGGGGTGCTCTGGGCCGTGCCGATCACCACGCCGACGCTGACCGACACGTGCACGGTCTCACCGTCGACGTCGACCCCGCCGGCGACCTCGCGTCGGATGCGCTCCGCGAGTGCCACCGCCTGCTCGCGGTCGTCGATCGGATCGCACAGGACCACGAACTCGTCGCCACCGAAACGTGCAACCAGGTCGACGGGGCGTACCAGCGCGTCGAGCCGGCCGGTCACCGCGGTGAGCACCGCGTCGCCGGCGTGATGCCCGAGGCTGTCGTTGACGACCTTGAACCGGTCGAGATCGACGAACAACAGCGCCAGCATCTGGTCCGTCCCCGCGAGTGCCTCGACCGCGACACCGAGCCGTTCGAGCAGCAGCGCCCGGTTCGGGAGCCCCGTCAGGGAGTCGTGCGTCGCGAGATGTTGCAACTCGTCCTGGGCGACGTGCACGTCGGTCACGTCGTGCAGGATCCCGACGTGCGTCGCCATCTCGTCGTCGTCATGTACGACCGGCCTCGTGTGGAGCTCGACCCACCGACGCTCACCGTCGGGTCTCGCGACCCGCACGTCTTCGTCGAGGCCGACGGCCCGCGCCCCGTCCCGCCAGCGCCGTCGCAGGCGCTCGGCGTCGGATGCTTCGAGCACCCCGAACACATCGGAGGTCTCCGCGATGGTGCGCCCGGTCACCTCACGCCACCGGTCGTTGGCGAAGCGCAGCGCGCCCTCGTCGTCGACTTCGAAGATCGCACTCGGCGACGAGGACGCCAGCGACCGGAAGCGGGCCTCGCTCGCCTGGAGTGCGACCTGGGCGCGGTGACGGTCGGTGACGTCACGGCCGGTCCCGAGCAACCCGCCGACGGCTGGATTGTCGATGAGGTTCTGCAACCAGGCGTCGATCCAGCGGTAGGAGCCGTCCGCGTGACGGGTGCGGAACTCGAAGGGTTGGGGTTCGGTCGGCTCGGCGAGGACGTCGACCACGACCTCGGTCACCAGGTCGTGGTCGTCGGGGTGGATGATGTCGATCACGTTCGTCTCGACCAGCGCGTCGGGTTCGAGGCCGAGCAGGCGTTCCATCGCGGTATTGACGAACCGGACCGTGCCTTCGGGGTCGACGATCATCACGATGTCGGCCGAGCGCTGCACCAACGCGTGGTACGGGTCGGGTTCGGACGTGTCGACGTCGGCGGGTTCGGAACGACGGAACGGTCGGGCATCGAAAACCATCGTGGCCGCATCCGGGGAGTTGTGCTCGGCGACGGGCACCAGATCGACCCAGATCGAGTGACCGTCTGCGTGCAGGAGTCGCACGATGGCCGATTCGCCGGTCGATCGTGAACACCCCTCGCCGAAAATGATCGCCTCTTCCAGACGGTCCAGGTCGCTGTCGTTGATGAGCTCGACGAGTGCACGACCGACCAATGCCGAAGGTTCGGCGCCGAGAAGGGCGGCTCCTTGCGCGTCGAACGCGACGACCCGTCCCGACCTGTCGATCTCGATCCGTGCGTTTTCCGACACAATGTCCCTCACCGTCATGATGCCAGACGAGCATCGAGACTGCTCACGGGTCTCGATTGTAGGGTCGGACGACCGCCGACGCGTCACGGGTGTGCGGTCGATGTCGCCCCTCGGCTATCCTTCGCTGTTCCCGAAGGTCACGAACCGGAGGGGATGCCACATCTGGTCCCGTGGTGAAGCCTGGAGTTCACGCCGCCCTGTCAAGGCGGAGGTCGCGAGTTCAAATCTCGTCGGGACCGCTCGAACCGGATCGCCGTCCGTGCATCACGGACACGATTCCGGCCACGAGGTCGGGTAGCTCAGTTGGCAGAGCGCACGCCTGAAAAGCGTGAGGTCACCGGATCGACGCCGGTCCCGACCACCAATGGCAGTGGGCACCGATGACGCCACCGCGCAGCGCCCCGACGAAGGTGACGCCGACGACGGCGCAACCCGGGCCACATTGCCGCCGCCGAAAGGATCCGACCACGGCATCAACTGGGTGGCGTGGTTTGCGATCGTCGGGATCCTGATCGGCACCGCGTCCGCGATCGTCACACCGGTCATCCGCGGCGCGGACGAGTTCACCCACATCGCACGGGTCGTCACGATCGACCGCGGATACCTCGTGCCACCACGGACGAGCGACGCGCCGGCGGACTACCGGATCGACGGTTGCCTCGCCACCTACCGGACACTCGGGTTCATCCACCTCATGAAGCCGCCGGCCAAGTGGGGCTGGCAGTTCGCCACGGTCCACTGCGGCCCCTCCTCACCGCTGCACACGAACGGAACGACCCCGATCGGGAACACCGAGATCAATGCGCCGCTGCCCTATGTTCCCGCGCTGGTCGGGTACCGGATCGGCCGATCGATCGGCGGGATCGTGCCCGCGTTCTACGGTGCACGCCTGATCCAGATGCTCGCGTATGTGGCGCTCGTGTGCTGGGCGATCCGGCTCGCCCCACGAGGCAAACCGTTCCTGTTCGCCATCGGCGTGCTGCCTGCCGCGATCCAGACCGCGGGGACGATCTCCGCCGACCCGGTGTCGCTCGGCGTCGCCTTCGTCGCCGCGGCGTTCACCCTCGACCTGGTGGACCGCGGCCGTCGGGGTATCCCGGCGTCGACCCGCACGCTGGTCGTCTACGCATCGGTGCTCGTGGCGCTGGTGTTGTGCAAGACCGTGAACGCACCGCTCGTGGCGCTCGCGTTGCTCGTTCCGACGTCGGTGTTCGGTTCGATGCGTCGACGGCTTGTCTTCGGTGCCGCCACGATCGGCGCCGCCGGCGCGATCGTGGCGGCCTGGTCGCTGGCGGTCGTGACCAAAACCCGGGTCGCGATCTACTACGGCGCCGACAGCCTGGTGTCGACACCCTGGATCCGCGCGCACCCACGACAGTTCGCCGAGGCCGTCTACCGCGGGTGGGTGCATCCCGGTGAGCTCCACGCGATCGTCGGCGAGGTCGTCACGATCGTCACCAACGCGCCGATCCAACCGTGGTGGCTGCTCAGCGCGGTCGTGGCCGCGATCGTGCTCCCGTTGTTCGCCGACGGCGCACCGCGCGAACCGCTCGCCCGACGAGGTCGGGCAGACCGCGTCCTCACGTGGAGCATCGTCGGTGCGATCGGGTTCGTCGCGTTCTGGCTGATCGAGTTCGGCGTGGCGATCTCGGCGGATCCTCCCGGAGCACGGACGATCTTCTACGTGCAGGGGCGGTACTTCATCCCGTATCTGCCGCTCGTGTTGTTCCTGTTGCCCACACGTCGCACCGACGGCCCGGGGCTTCGCGGTCTTCGGGTCGCCGTCACCGCCGTCGCGCCGATCGTCTTCCTCGTGGGCCTCAACCTGTGGTGGCTGAGTGTCGTCGCGAGGACCTTCTACACGTTCTGACGCCGGCGGAGCCGGGACGGGTCGGGCCGGGCCGGCGTCGCGGTGAACCGGGTGACCGCTGCGTCACCCGATGCCGAGCACCACGGGCAGATCCGCGTGATCGCCGATGACGTGGTCGCCTTCGATCGCCGGTGAATCAGGCAGCGCCGGATCGTCGAACACACCGGTGTAGCGCACCGCGGTGATCCCCATCCCTCGGGCGCCGGCGATGTCGGTCCGACGCAGGTCCCCGACGTGCGCGGTTCGTTCCGGCGCGACACCGCCGAGACCGTCGAGAGCGTGACGGAAGATCGTGGCGTCGGGCTTGTACACCCCGACCTCATCGGAGAACGACCAGTGGTCGAAGTACTCCAAGGCCCCCTGGGCGTCGAGGTAACGGCGTAACACCGGTGACGGGGTCAGCCCGACATCGCAGATGATGCCGATGCGCACGTCCGCGGCGCGGAGCGCGGCCAGCGTCGACACGAGGTTCGGGTTCAGGCTCGGATGCTGATCGGCGGGCGGGTCGATGATCACCTCGAGCAACGCATCCGCGAGGCGGGCGTCGGCGTCGATCCCGAGCTCCCCGAGGGCGACCTGTAGTGCATCGGCCGCGCCGAAGGGGACGTTCGCGTTCCAGGCGGTGACGTAGTGCTTCCAGCCGGTGTCGAAGGCCTCGTGCAACGACTCGAGCGGGACGTCGTGGCCCTGTTCGGCCAGCAGTGCCGACCATGCCCGTGAGCGGTAGTCCCACAGCCCGGGGTTTTCGCGTACCAGCGTGTTCCAGAAATCGAACGTGACCGCTTCGATCGCCATGGTCAGCGGCACACGCCTTCGACGCGGGCGGCCTCGGCGACCGCTTCGGCGACCCGTACGGCGACCATCGTGTCGAACACCGAGGGGATGACGAACTCGGCGCACAGGTCGTCTTCGTCGACCGACGATGCGATGGCTTTTGCTGCGGCGAGCTTCATGTTCTCGGTCACGCGGGTTGCGCCCGCGTCGAGCGCGCCTCGGAAGATCCCCGGGAAGGCCAACACGTTGTTGATCTGATTCGGGAAGTCGGACCGGCCCGTCGCGATCACCGCGGCGGAACCGTTCGCGGCTTCCGGGCGGATCTCGGGTTCGGGATTGGCGAGCGCGAACACGATCGGGTCGGTTGCCATCGTGCGGAGATCATCGGCGGTGACCAGCCCGGGTCCGGACACGCCCACGAGCAAATCGGCGCCCTTGAGCATGTCGGCGAGCGACCCGGTGAGGTTCTCGGGGTTGGTGATCTCGGCGAGGCGCTGTTTGGCCTCGTTGAGGTCGCCGCGCCCCTCGTGGATGGCGCCCTTGCGGTCGGTCCCGATGACCACGGGCACGCCGGCGTCGCGCAGGATCTTGGCGATCGCCACGCCCGCTGCACCCGCGCCGGCGATCACGATCCGAAGGTCGGTCATCTTCTTGTCGACGATCTTGAGCGCGTTCTCCAGCGCGGCGAGCACCACGACCGCGGTGCCGTGCTGATCGTCGTGGAACACCGGGATGTCGAGCGCCGCCTGGAGGCGTTCCTCGACGGCGAAACACTGGGGCGCCGCGATGTCCTCGAGGTTGATCCCACCGAACACCGGCGCGATGCGTCGCACCGTCTCGACGATCTCGTCGATCCGATCGTCCGCGGCGGTGCCGTCGGGGATGTCCACACAGATCGGGAACGCGTCGACACCGGCGAAGTTCTTGAACAGCAGGGCTTTGCCTTCCATGACCGGCAGCGCCGCGCCCGGACCGATGTCGCCCAGACCGAGCACCGCGGTGCCGTCGGTGACGATCGCGACGGTGTTCTTCTTGATGGTCAACTCGTGGATGAGCGGCGGCTCGGCCTCGATCGCCTTGCAGACCCGGGCAACGCCCGGGGTGTAGGCCATCGACAGGTCGTCGCGGTCACGGATCGGCATGCGTGCCAGCACCTCGATCTTGCCGCCGTCGTGCATCTCGAAGGTGCGGTCACCGGCTTCGAGCACCTCGACGCCGTCGAGCCCTTCGATGGCGCGCCGCAACTCGAGCATGTGGGGCTCGTCGATGCAATCGACGATCAGCGCCTCGTCGAGGAACGTGCCCTTGGCTTCGAACGCATCGAGTGCACCAATGTTCCCGCCTACCTCGCCGACTGCGGTTGCCAGGCGTCCGAGTGCGCCCGGACGGTTGTCCAGACGCACCAGCAGGCGCACCGAGTACGCGGCAGAGGGGGTGTTCGTCATGGGTCGACGCTACCAAGGCCGCCGGAGCGACCTCCAACCGTCGACGTTGGTTTCACGACCGGACAAGGGCCGAACGGCCGGTTTTCACCTGGGTTCGTGCGATGGAACGGTGAGCCGGTTTGCGGTCGTCGGCCGGTCAGGCGCCACCTTCGTAGGGGAAGCCGAGCTCGGGGGCGGTGACCAGCGCCCGGACTTCGAGTCCTCGTGCCGCGGCCAGCTCGGTGACCGTGCCGCCACGGTCCACGACGGGCACCAACAGCACGACCTCGGCGCCCGCTTCGCGCACCACGTCGGCAGCCTCGAGCATCGACACCCCGCGGGTGACCACGTCTTCGGTGATCACGACCTTGTCACCGGGGCGGAGCACGCCGGCGATGCGGCCACCGGCCCCGTGGTCCTTGACCTCCTTGCGCACACTGAACGACGCGAGCATCCGGCCCCGGGTCGCGGCGATCGCGGCACCGGCGAACGCCACCGCGTCGGCGCCCATCGTCAATCCGCCCAGCGCGGTCGCCTCGTCGGGGATCGTGGCGAGGAGCGCATCAGCGACCAGCAGCATGCCGTCGGGGCTGCACGGGGTGGCTTTCGCGTCGATGAACCAGTTCGACTTCTTGCCGGACTTGAGCGTGAAGTCGCCGGTGCGCACGGCGTGGGCCAGCAGGTGATCGCGCAACGCCGGGAAGCGGGCGGGCGGCGGTTCGGTCGTCGTCGGATCATCCATGGTGGTCACCTCGTGACGCACGCTACCCCGCCCGGAATCCGTTCTTTGCACGCCGGTGCCCGCCTCAACCGCGTTGGCGTGCAAAGTACGGATTGGGACGGGGAGGAGACCGGGAGGCGGGTGGACACCCGGCGTCGTTCTTTGCACCGTCGTGCACGTGTCAACTGCATTCGCGTGCAAAGAACGAGCTGAGGCGATTGCCCGCTACCGTCTTCGTCCGACGAGGCGACGTGGAGCCACGCGGATCGTGCACGACCTCGTGTGCACACACGACCGTTCGTGGTCAGACGCGGATCACCTGCAACGGCGCGTGCACTCGTGCGATCTGGTCGAAGTCGTCGTCCTGGGTGACGACGGGAAGTCCCCGGTCGATCGCAGTCGCCGCGATCAGCGCGTCGGTCAGGCGCACGGTCCGATGCACGCCGGCCCGTCGGCACGCATCGACGAGCCGGGCCCATTCGGCCATGACCGACTCGCCGAGCGGAATCGGGTCCGCTTCACGTGCGAGCGCGAGCGTGTCGGCGCGCCGGGCTCGGACCGCGTCCGACGGCGCGGCGAGTACCCCGAGTTCGAGTTCGCCGATCGTGATCACCGAGACGGCCACCCGATCCGGGAGCGAGGCGAGCGGACGACCCGATTCGGCGGCGATGAACACCGAGGTGTCGGCGAGGCCGGCGGTCACAGTTCGTCCAACGTGGCGCCCGCCAGATCATCGAGCTGGGCACGCAAGCCCGGGTCCGCGGCTCGATCTGCGAGCTGCGTCCCGAGCGCCGCGCCCGACAGCCATCGGGCCCGCTGGGCGTGCGGAACGATGTCGGCAACCGGCTCACCCCGAACCGTCAACGTGACCCGTTCGCCACTCCGAACCGCGTCGATCACCTCTTTGGTGTCGTTGCGAAGTTCACGGACCCCGACCTTCATGTGCGACACGATAGCACCTCGCTCGGCGGGCGGCCCCGTGCACGTATTCCTCGGCAGGCGCCACCGCCTACCGGATCGGTCCACCTCGTTCTTTGCACGCTCGAGCACGCCTTGCGCGCCCTTGCGTGCAATGAATCGGCTGGGGGTGTCAGGCCCGGTGGCCGGGGTCGCGGGGCGTCAGGTTTGGGGGGTGGTGAGGCCGGCGTGCTCGGCTCGGGCGATCTCGAGGGCGTCTGCGACCCCTCGCCGCGCCTGGACTTCGACGAGGCGCTGCACCACCATTCGGGCATGCAACATCGGCTCGACCCACGCGGGGGCGACGATCCGCCGGGCACGCTTGTGGATCCCCGCCTCCAATGCGTCGATCGCGCCTTCGACCGGGTTGACCTTGGTGATCGTCGCACCGGCGAACGACTTCGCTGCGTCGGTTCCGAAGCCACGGACGACCATGTCGGTGCTCAGCTGCGCGTAGTACGCGACCCCGACCCGGCAGCCCGAGGGCGCGAGTTCGATCCGAGCGGTGTTCCCGAGTGCCTCGACGGCAGCTTTCGACGCGTTGTAGGCACCCATGAGGGGCGGGTGGACCGCCGCGGCGGCCGACGCCGTCAACAACACATAACCGCCGGGATGTGACACGTGCTCCCCGACAGCCCGGAGTGTGTAGTAGGCACCGTTCACGTTGACGGCCATGGTCCGCTCGAAGATCGTCGGATCGCCACCGATGAGCGGCAACTGTGCGGCCACACCCGCGTTCGCGACGGCGATGTCGAGCCCACCGAGTGCTGCAACGGCGGCTGCGACCGCCGCCTCGACCTGGGCGCGGTCGGTCACGTCACAGTCGAAGAACGGCGCGTCCATGCAGATCCGGGCGACCTTTGCGAGTTCGTCGGCCTCGATGCCCGCGAGTGCGACCTTCGCTCCCCGGTCGGTCAGGCGCTTGGCGAGCAGCGCGCCGACGCCACGTGCCGCGCCGGTGATGAACACCCGCTTGTCACGGAGCGAATCGGAAGCATCGGTCATGGCGGCCAACCTACCGGCGCGTACGTCTTCGCCACGTCACCACGATCGCGTCACGACCACCGGCAGCTGCTCACCGACGCGCACCTCGGTGACGTCTTCGGTGACGATCGCGAGGCCATCGGCTCGGGCCAACGAGCGGAATCGGTGCGACGCGACACCGCCTTCGATCACCGGTCGGATCCGTCCGTCTTCGATGGTGACCGGCACGAACTGGCGCATCCCGGGTTTTGCCGACCAACCCTCGGCGACGACCATCGGGACCGGACCTGTCGATCGAGCTCCGGTGAGCTTGGCGATGATCGGTCGCACGATCACGTGCAGGCTCGCATGCACCGCGCCGGGGTTCCCGGGTAGCGCGCACACCACCACGCCGTCGACCACCCCGAACCCTTGGGGTTTGGCCGGTTGCATCGCCACTGCGACGAACACGACACCGTGCGCGGCGAGCACCCGACGGGTCACGTCGTGCGCGCCGACCGACGCGCCTCCGGTCGTGATCAGACAATCGATGCCCACCTGCCAGGCCCGACCCAGCGCCGCATCGAACGCGTCGGGGTCATCGGACGACGTTTCCTCGAAGACCACCTCGGCACCGAAGGATTCGAGCGTGGCGCGGACGAGCGTGGCGTTGGAGTCGAGGATCTTCCCGTCGCCGACGACGCCACCGGCGATCGACACGTCATCGAGGCTCACGAGTTCGTCGCCGGTGACGATGATGCCGACGCGCGCCCGGGAGCGCACCGGGGCGCTGAACACGCCGGCGGCCATGAGCGCGGTGAGTGCCGCACCGTCCAGTGGCGTGCCGGCGGGCAGCACTTCGGAGCCGGCCTGCACGTCGGATCCACGGTGGCGGACGTGGCGGTCACCCGGCCAGTCAGCCGGCAGGCGCACGGTTTCGGGGAGCGGTTCGTGCGCGGACGGGTGATCGGTGTGCTCGACGGGCACGACGGTGTCGGTGCCCTCCGGCATGGGTGCGCCCGTCATGATGCGGACCGCCGTGCCCGGCGTCCAGGTCCCCGACGACCCGGCTGCAATGTCGCCCGAGACGGGAAGGGTCACCTGCGAAGCGCCGCTTGTGGGATCGGCGCCGACGATGGGACCGTCGGCCTCCACCTCTGCACGAGCCTCACCGACCCCCGCCAGATCGCGGCTCGCTACCGCGAAGCCGTCCATCGCGGAGTTCGTGAACCCGGGTGTGTTCCACACCGCGGTGATCGGCTCGGCGATGTGACGGCCGGTCAGGTCGTCACCGAACGCGATGCCAATTCGTTCGACGGCCAGGGGCTCGACCCGGTCGAGCACATCGGCGAGGTAGGTCTCGAAGGGCACGAGGCCCGTTGCCGGGTCGTGGCGTTCGACGGCGTCGGTCACGGCTCGCCTGGCAGGGTCGCTTCGACCTCGTCGACGAGTCCGGCGAGCAGCGCGGCCACGTCGGCCGAGGGCGTCGCCTCGAGCGCACGGCCGAGCGCGATGCCCACGATGTACGCCGACACCGGTGCCATCGGACGGTCGTAGCGGTGCGCGACCTGTTTGGTCAGTGCATGGATCACCGGCACATCCACGAGTTCCGGGTCGACTCCGAGGTGGTCGCACGCTTCGGTGATCCAGGTGTCCCACCGGTCGCTGTCGAGGTCGTTGCGTGCTGGGTCATTCATGCGGTGTGCTCCGGTGTGTCCATGTGGCGTGGTCCTCCCAAGTGTCGATGTCATCGGCGGCGCCAACGGGCACCGGGACCGTATCCCACACGAGTCCACCGAGCAGCCGACGCATCGACGCGTCGACGCACCCGCCTGCACCACCCAGGCGATCGATCGCACCCGCGAGTGCCCGGGTGCGCACGATCGACACCAACCATTCGCGATGTCC
>JAFDWI010000118.1 GCA_018268545.1 Actinomycetota bacterium | reverse complement strand
GCTCCGGGCCCTCCAGGCACCGCATGAGATGGGTCGCGTGCGCTGCGCCGATGCGATCGAGCAGGGCTTCGCGGGCCAGGAGGTAGTTGGAATCCGTCGTGTCGTGGGGAACGCAGCGTTCGTCACCCCAGTAGAAGTCGACCTTCCACCAGTCGACCCGGTCGGCGGCGGCCGCGAGTGCCTCGTAGCAACTCCGAGCCGTCGCACCACCCGACAACGCGAACGAGAAGAGGTCGTTCGAGCGGTGCTCGAAACAGTCGACGACCTCGTCCGCGAACGCGCCCGGGACGTCGTCGACGACGCGAACGGTGCCGGGGATCGCCATGTGGTTCAGCCCGTTGCCTGGAGGTGTGCGGCCTTCTCGGTGAGTGACCCGATGAGTTCGTCGAACGCCGCGATGAACTTGTCGACGCCTTCGCGTTCGAGAACGGTGGCGACATCTTCGAGATCGATCCCGAGCGCTGCGAGTGCCGCGACATCGGCTCGTGCGGCGTCCAGATCGACATCGATCGTGCGCGCGACGGTGCCGTGGTCGTCGAAGGCGTCGATCGTCGCGTTCGGGATCGTGTTCACCGTGTCGGGGCCGATCAGTTCGTCGATGTAGAGCGTGTCGGGGTACGCGGGGTCCTTCGTCGACGTCGATGCCCAGAGCGGCCGTTGCACATGCGCGCCGGCCGCGGCGAGCGCGTGCCACCGGTCGCCGGAGAATCGTTCGGTGAACAGCGCGTACGCGAGCTTGGCGTTCGCGATGCCTGCTCGGCCCTTCAGGGCGCGGGCCTCGTCGGTCCCCAGTTCGTCGAGCCGGCGATCGATCTCGGTGTCGACCCGGGACACGAAGAACGACGCGACACTCCGCACGGTCGACACGTCACCGCCGGCCTCTGCGAACCGCTCCAGGCCCGACAGGTACGCATCGATCACCTCGCCGTACCGCTCCACGCTGAACAACAGCGTGACGTTGATCGCCTTACCGCGGGCGATCATCTCCTCGATCGCCTTGACCCCCTCGGCGGTTCCCGGGATCTTCACGTACAGGTTCGACCGGTCGATCCGGTCATGGAAGCCCGCCGCCGCGTCGACGGTCCGTGCGGAGTCGTGCGCGATGTCGGGCGCGACCTCGATGGAGACGAAGCCGTCCTCGCCACCGGAGGCCTCGTGGACGGGCTCGAGCACGTCGAGCGCATCGGTGATGTCGGTGATCACGAGTTCCCAGTACGCATCGGTGATCGAGCGGCCCGACGCGATCTCGCTGCCGAACTGCTCGTCATAGGCATCGGTACCCTCGATCGCGCTCTTGAAGATGGACGGATTCGAGGTGACGCCCCGGATCCCTCGGTCGACGAGCGCGGCGAGGGCGCCGGAACCCAGATCGTCTCGCCGGAGGTTGTCGAGCCACGGGCTCTGGTGCTGTTCGCTGTGAAGGCGTTGCAATGCGGTCATCGTTGTGTTCCCCTTGATGCGTGCGATGTCACGTCGGCTTCGGTTTGTCGGTCCTGCGGGCATCGACGAGCGTCCGGGCGCGCTCGGCGATGTTGTCCGGACTGAAGCCGAACTGTTCGAAGAGAATCGGAGCGGGAGCCGAAGCGCCGAAGTGGTCGATGGCGACGACATCGTCGGCCCAGCGATCCCATCCGAAGGAGACGCCGGCCTCGACGGCAAGTGTCGGGACGTCCTGTAGAAGGATCCGGTCCCGGTACTCGGCGGGCTGCGCCTCGAACAGATCCCACGACGGCATCGACACGACGCCGACAGCGAGCCCGTCGGCCGTGAGGGTCCGTGCGGCGTCGCAGCACAGCGAGACCTCGGAACCGGTGCCGATCAGCACCACGTCGGGCCTTCTGCCATCGGAAGGAGTAGAGAGCGTGTACGCGCCACGTGCCACGTCGTCGAAGGCGCCGGTTCCCTCCAGGACCTCGACGTTCTGACGGGTCAGGATCAACGCGGTCGGGCCGGCCGACTCGATGGCGATCCGCCAGGCGGCGGCGGTCTCGTTCGCGTCCGCGGGCCGGATGAGCCGAAGTCCCGGCATCGCCCGCAGCGACGCGAGATGTTCGATCGGCTGGTGCGTGGGACCGTCCTCGCCGACCCCGATCGAGTCGTGGGTCCACGAGTAGATCACCTTCGCGCCGCTGAGAGCGGCGAGGCGGACCGCCGGGCGCATGTAGTCGCTGAACACGAAGAAGGTGCCGACCACGGGGACGGTTCCGCCGTGGAGTGCCATGCCGTTGGCGATGGCACCCATCGCGTGCTCGCGGATGCCGTAGTGCACCTGGGTGCCCGAAGGGGTCGCCGGTTCCTGCACGGTTGAACCGGCGATGTTCACGCCCGTGTTGCCCGTGAGGTCCGCGGCGCCCGCGACGAGCCCGGGCAGGAGGTCGGCAACCGAGTCGAGGACCTTGTTGGATGCATTCCGGGTGGCGATCGAGTCGCCGACCGGGAAGGTCGGGAGCTTCGCCTGCCACCCGGTCGTGCCGGTTGTGGACTGCGCCGCATCCCAGGTGCCCCGAGCGGTCGGCTCCAGGGCATCGAGGCGTTCCTGCCAGTCGGTTCGGGCCTTCGCGCCGCGGACACCGGCCGAGCGATAGAACTCGAGGACATCACCGGGGACGGCGAACGTCGCCGTCGGATCGAGGCCCATCACCTGCTTGGTGGCGGCGATCTCGTCTTCGGTGAACGCGAGCCCGTGGGCCTTCGGGGAATCGGTGAGGCCGGGCGAAGGGTGCGCGATGTGGCTGCGCAGCACGATCATCGACGGTGCCGCGGTGTCGGCCTGCGCAGCGCGGAGGGCGGTTTCGAGCCCGTCGAGATCGTCCGCGATCTCGCCCACGTCGGTGACGTGCCATCCGTACGCCTCGAAGCGCTGCACCGGATCGTCGGTGAGTGCCAACTCTGTGGGGCCGTCGATCGTGACGTGATTGTCGTCGTAGACGCAGACGAGGTTGCCGAGCTTCAGGTGGCCGGCGAGTGACGCGGCTTCGTGGGAAATCCCTTCGGAGAGGTCGCCGTCGCCACAGATCACCCAGGTGGTGTGGTCGACGAGGTCGGCGCCGAAGGCTCCGCGCGAGATGCGTTCGGCGAGCGCGAGGCCCACGCCGTTGGCGAACCCCTGGCCCAACGGGCCGGTCGTGACCTCGACGCCGCGGGTGTGGTGGACCTCGGGATGCCCCGGGGTGAGTGAGTCCCATTGGCGGAATTGCCGGAGATCGTCGAGTTCGAGCCCGAAACCGCACAGGTGCAACATCGAGTACAACAGGATCGAGGCGTGGCCGATCGACAGGACGAACCGGTCACGGTCGGGCCAGTCCGGTGTGGAAGCGTCGTAGCGCATGACCCTGGTGAACAACACGTGCGCAAGGGGAGCGAGGGCCATCGCGGTGCCCTGATGGCCCGAGTTCGCGAGGTGAGGAGCGTCCATCGCGAGGCCCCGAACGGTGTTGATCGCCAGTCGTTCGAGGTCGGCGTCGGTGGCCATGTGGGTCTCCAGAATCCAGGGAACGGGTCCGGTGGGCAGCCTACCCGGCGATTCGGGGGGCGTCGGAAGGCGGAGGGGAACGCGCCGGTCTCCGCCGGGTCGTGCACGACGTCGGCGAACCGGACATGACGGCGTCGTGCGCATCGAGCGTGCCCGGTAGGATCGTGACCCGTGCCTGCACCGCCCGGAACCGCCACCACCAGGACGCTGTCGGAAGCCGCGTCCAAGGCCCTCGTCGCGTCGTACGGGATTCCCGTGCTGTCCGAACGGGTCGTCGCACACGCCGATGCCGCTTCGGAAGCATCCGTCGAACTCGGTTTCCCGGTCGTGGTGAAGCTCTGCGGCGACCGGATCGCCCACAAGACCGAGCGCGGCCTGGTGCGCCTCGGCCTCGGTGACGCACCGGCGGTCCACGAGGCGGCCGAAGCGCTCCTCGCAGCCGCGACACCCGCGGACGGCGATGTCGCATTGCTCGTCGCACCCATGGTCTCGGGCGATCGTGAGTTGATCATCGGGATGAACCGCGACGCACAGTTCGGCCCTACGGTGATGGTCGGTCTGGGTGGTGTGCTCGCCGAAGCGGTCGCGGACGTCGCGATCGGACTGGCTCCCCTCGATGCGGTCGATGCCGAGGACCTGATCGATTCCCTGGCGACCCGACGGTTGCTCGGGGAGTTCCGGGGCCAACCCGCCGTCGATCGGGCGGTGCTGACGGACGCGTTGGTGGGGCTGTCCCGCCTCGCCGTGGAACATCCCGAGGTGGTGTCGGTCGACGTGAATCCACTCGTCGTCGTCGCCGGACGCCCGGTTGCCGTGGACGCGTTGGTCGAGGTGACCGCATGACCACGCAACATCGTCTCGCCCCCCTGTTCGAACCGCGTGGCGTCCTCGTCGCCGGGGCGTCGACGCATCCGGGGAAGTTCGGTTTCGTCAGCCTGCACAACATCCGGGCAGGGGGATACCGAGGTGGGATGTATGCGACGAACCGCGCAGGGGAGGAGGTGCTCGGGGAGCCGACGTTCACCGACATCGGTGACCTTCCCGACGGCGCGATCGACCTCGTCTTCGTCTGTACCCCTGCAGCAGCGAACATCGAGCTGCTCCGGGCATGTGCAGCAAAGGGAGTCAAAGCCGCGTTCGTCACCTCCGCGGGGTACGGCGAGGCCGGTGAAGGCGGTCGTTCGGCCCAGGACGAACTGGTGCACGAGGCCGAACGGCTCGGCATGGTGATCGCCGGACCGAACGGGCAGGGTGTCGTGTCCACTCCGGTGAACTTGTGTGCCCAGATCGTGGCGCCGAACCCGCCGCCCGGGCGGATCGCGGTCGCGAGCCAGTCCGGCAACCTGGTTTCTTCGTTCATGAACTACGCGGTGGCGACCGGGGTCGGGATCTCCCGGGCGGTGAGTGCCGGCAATGCTGCGATGCTCGGCGTCGAGGACTATCTCGGCTATTTCGCGGACGATCCCGAAACGGCGGTCGCGTTGGTGTACGTCGAGGGTGTGCCCGATGGGCGGCGCTTCTTCGAGACCGCAGCGGCCACAGCCGCGAAACAGCCGCTCGTGGTCCTCAAAGGCGGCGCGACGAGCGGAGGTCAGCGGGCCGCGGCCAGCCATACCGGATCGCTGGCGACCGACGATCGGGTCTTCGACGGAGCGTGTCGCCAGGCGGGCGCAATCCGTGCACGCACGGTCGAGGAGGCCTACGACACCGCAGCGACGTTCGCCACCCAACCGTTGCCGGCGGGACCACGGACCGTGGTGTTGACCACGGCGGGTGGTTGGGGCGTGTTGTGCGCCGATGCGATCACCCGTGGCGGCATCCTCGAACTCGTGGACCTTCCGGCGGATCTGCGGGCGTTGTTGGACGAGAAACTGCCCCCGCGCTGGAGCCGCAACAACCCGGTGGACCTGGCCGGTGGGGAGACCCGTGACACGATCCCCGAGGTCCTGACCGCCATCGCCGAACACCCCGGGATCGACGCGATCATCTATCTGGGTCTCGGGATCCAGGCGAATCAGGCGCGACTGGAACGCGAGGGTGGGTTCTATCCGCACCACGGTCTCGAACGCATCGTGGAGTTCCACGAACGCCAGGACGCCAGGTATGCACAGGCGTCCGTGGACGTGTCCGCAGCAACCGGCAAACCGATCCTGTGTGCGACGGAGTTGGCTGTTTCCCAACCGGACAACCCGGGTGTGGCGACCCTCCGCGCGAACGGTCGTCTCTGCTACCCGTCGGCCGACCGCGCGGTTCGCTCACTGGAGCACCTGTGGACCTACGCACGTCACCGGCGGCGGCGCGAGTGACGAGAGGAGCGGTTCGGCGTCTCGCCCTGGCGTCCACCGCGGTCGTCGTGGCGATGTCCGGCGCGGTGCGTGGTACCGGGGCCGCCCCGACGAACCCTGCGCCGGAACCCGTCCGCGCGACGTCGACTCCGCTGTTCAGTGCCCGGCGCGTGCCCGGCCTGGTGCAGTCGGTCGCAGCCGAACGAGGGCTCGCCTCGAGCCTTCTCGGTGTCGTGGCGCGGAGCCCGAGCCAGAGCTGTCTCACCGTCGAGGTCTCGGGTCGCACACTGTTCGCATCGAACCCGGAACTCCCGCTGATCCCGGCATCGAACCAGAAGGTCGTGACCGCGGTGCTCGTGCTCGACGTGTTGGGCGCCGAGCACCGCTTCGAAACGAATGTCGCCGCGACGCTTCGCACCGGCGGGGTGGTGGACGGAAATCTGTACCTGGTCGGCGGCGGTGACCCCGTGCTGCGGACGAACGCCTATCAGCGGTACCTGGGTGCGGGTGCGGGCCGGTCGACCTCGCTCGAGGCGCTCGCCGACGCGGTCGTCGCCAAGGGCGTGAAGCACGTGACCGGTTCGGTCATCGGGGACGAGTCCCGTTACGACGGGCAACGTGGCGTGGCGGGATGGCCCGCCCGTTATCTCGATCAGCATCAGCTCGGGCCACTCTCCGCGCTCGACGTCGACCAGGGCTTCACGTCGTTTCCGTCGACCTACAGCGAGACGGACCTGGGGCCGCTGGTTCCCGCGACGAACCCCCCGGAGTTCGCTGCCGAGACCTTTGCCGCGCTGCTCCGTGCCCGAGGCGTCCGGATCGACGGCGCCGCCGCCGCCGGAACGCTGCCGGGCTCCGTCCCGGTGGTCGCGTCGGTGACGTCACCCCCGCTGCGATCGATCATCGCCGAGATGCTGGATCGGAGCGACAACCAGATCGCCGAGTTGTTGGTCAAGGAAGTCGGCTACATGCGCGCACACCAGGGAACGACCGCCGCCGGTCTCGCGGTCCTCGAGCAGGTATTCGCGCGCCTCGGCCTTCCGGGCGCGGGCGTGGTCATGAAGGACGGTTCCGGTTTGTCGCACGACAACCGCCTGACCTGCCATCTGGTCGTGGGCGTGTTGGACGCGACCGGGGCGGACTCGCCGATCGCGGCGGGACTCGCGGTGGGCGGTGAGACGGGAACGCTGCGAAATCGCTTCACCGATGACGCCGTGAAAGGTCGGATCCGTGCCAAGACCGGGACCCTCAACGACGTGACCGCGTTGTCGGGGTTCGCCGACTCCCAGGGTGGAACACCGGTCGTGTTCTCGTATCTGGCCAACACCGTCACGGCCACTCCGGCGATGTTGGCCGTCCAGGAGGACCTCGGCCGGGCATTGGTCGCGTACGGCGCGACGACCCCGCTGAAGGAGCTCGGACCCCGATGATGCCGTGCGGACGGGTTCCGAGGTGGCACGATGGTGCATCCGACTCGTGCCCGACATCAGCGAAGGGCGTCGAGTCCACCTCGGAGAGGACCATCGATGGCTGAGAACCCCAACCCGCAACGTCAATTGGGCGAGTTGTTCGATCTCACGAAAACCTATGCCCGGCAGGAGACGGTCGACCCGATCAAGAGCCTGGGGAAGTTCATCGCGTTCGGGATCGGCGCAGCGGTCCTGGGCGCGGCGTCGATCGGGCTGCTCCTGCTCGGTGTGCTCCGAGTGCTGCAGTCGGAGACCGACCACCATCTGGAGGGACATCTGACCTGGGTGCCGTACCTCGGGACCCTCGTGGTGGCTTGCGTCATCGCGGGAGCGGCAGCCGCCGGAATCAGTGGCAAGAAGGGAACCGACCGATGAGCGATCAGACGGCAACGACCGGGCAGAAGGTCACCCCGGACGACCTGCGAGCGAAGTTCCGCGAACTCCAGGGTGAGGTCGACTCGACCGCCGACGCGGCCAAGAGCACCGCGGTCACCGCAGGCGCGGTCGTCGCGACCGCTCTGGTCCTCGGGGTTTTTCTGCTCGGCCGGCGGCGGGGAAGGAAGCGGTCGACGGTCGTCGAGATCCGTCGCGTCTGAGCCGCGAACCGATGAGTTTTCTCCTGCTGCTTCAGAAGAAGTTCTTCCGGCGTTTCATGGACGGACGCCCGGGCCCCTGGGGTGCCATGGCCGTCGGTGTTTTCGGGCTCCGGACCCTGTGGCGTTGGAGCCGACGGGAATCCGACGTCGTCTACCGGACCAAGCTGAAACCCGGTGAATCGTTGACGGTCACCCATTCAGAGGACACCGAGTTGTCGTTGAAGCGCGATCGCCGAGCCGCTCGTCGTGCCGAACGTCGAGGATCGTCGCGCGCATCGGGGCGCGGCTCGACCGTGGACGCCGACCTCTGAGCGCGGCTGTGTCTCCCGATCGCCGTGGCGCGCTCGTTGCCGGCGAACGGGTCCTGCTGATCGACCAGAAGCAACGGCGGTATCTCGTCACGCTTCAGGTCGGCGGCGAGTTCCATTCCCATGCGGGAATCGTGGCGCACGACGCCGTCATCGGGAGCGCCGAAGGGTCGGTCT
>JAFDWI010000117.1 GCA_018268545.1 Actinomycetota bacterium | reverse complement strand
TGTGGGTCGGTGCCACTCGGCGACCTCGGCCCGCTCGTTCCCGTCATCGACCGTTACGTCGACCGGTGGCTCTCGCTGAGTTCCGGTGGCGTGGGCGCGTCCGTCGACCCGTTGGCAAGCGATTCGTCGCGCCTGGTGCAACACGACCGGTTTCATCGCAACGCCCTGTTCGACGCCGAATCCGATCCGATCTGGCAGCGGATCGACCGGTTCATCGGGCCGAACGAAGGGGCGGAGCTCCGGCTCACATTGCGAACACAACGTGAACGCTGAGATGCTTGGTCGGTGTTCGAACGTGTCGGGGGCCTGAGGTTGTGAGCCGCGAGTTCTCCGTCGACGACGTGCTCGCCCCCAGCCCGTCGTTGACACGGATGGTGTTCCGGGCGCTGCGCCTGCACTGCCCGCGGTGTGGCGCTGCAGATCAGTTCCACCATTGGGTCCGGCGGCGGGACCACTGCCCGGCGTGTGGATATTCGATGGAGCATCGGCCCGACTTCTTCTTCGGCGCCTACCTCGTGAACCTGTTCATCACGCTGTTGTCGATGTTCGGCCTGATGATCTTCGTGGTGTGCTGCGAGGCCGCGAGGGTCCGGCCGCCGCTCACCGCGGTGGGGATCGCCGGACTCCTCGTCGCATTCGTGCTCCCCGTGTTCCTGTATCCGTTCACGTTCACGATCTGGGCCGTCGTCGACCTGCGGAGCGAACCGCTCGAGTTGCAGGAGATCGCCGAGGCGCTCGACAAGCTCGACGCGGATCGGTCGGACGAGACGAACCCCGCCGAACATCAGCCCTGCTGACGGCCTCGGCGCCCCGGCCGGTAGTCTTCACGAGCGATGTCGGCCCAAGCGGACGGCGACACCTCCGGGGTTCGACCGGTCGGCGCCGATAGTTCACGGTGTGCGGGATGTGGCGGACGGGTCGAAGTGTCATGGGCCGCGTGCGGTTGGTGCGGGCGGCCACTCGACGCGGCGCCGGTTGCGGTCGCACCGCCTGCCGTGGTGCACGACGTGGAGGTGGCGGAAACCGCCGCGCTTCCCGTGGGAGCCCTGTTGCTGGGCCGCTACCGGATCGACACGCTGCTCGGACGTGGCGGATTCGGGATCACCTACCGTGCGCGTGACACCCGGTTGCATCGCGACGTCGCGATCAAAGAGCTCTTCCCGCCACGCGCCCATCGACGTGGTTCCGACGTCGTCGCCGTCGAAGCCGATCAGGTGACCTTCGAGGCAGCGCGGGCGCGTTTCCGTCGCGAGGCCACCGCGCTCGCGCACTTCAGCCACCCGGGCATCGTCCGGATCTTCGAGGTGTTCGACGCGAACGAGACCTCGTACCTCGTCATGGAGCTGATCGACGGTTCCTCGGTCGGCGACCTGCTGCGCGAGCGCGGAACGGCGTTCGACGTCGCCCGGGTTCTCGACATCATGGTGCGAGCCGGCAGCGCGCTCGAGGCGGTGCACGCCGCGGGGATGTTGCATCGCGACGTGAACCCGTCGAATCTCATGGTCGAGGCTTCGCAACGTGTCGTGTTGATCGACTTCGGACTCGCGCGCCGCTATGGGTCGGACGTGTCGGCATCGATGACACGAGCGGTCACGCCGGGTTACGCGCCTCCGGAGCAGTACACGGGAAGCAACCGCAGCGGCCCGTCGAGCGACGTGTTCGGTCTGGCTGCGACCGCGTACAAGTTGGTGACGGGAACCACGCCGACCAACGCGCTCGATCGTCAGGCCGGCGCAGCGTTGCCGGCCCCTGTCGCATTGCGCGACGACGTTCCCCCGATGATCTCGGCGGCGATCCTCGATGGCATGGAACTCGACCCCGAACATCGACCGGCGACCGTTCGGGCGTTCCTGGATCGGCTCGGCCTGCACGGCATCGCCGATGTTCGAGCCGCCGGGCCCGGCGTGGGAGTCGATCCCACGTCGTCGGCTGCCACGATGGTCGCGGTGGCGGAGCCTGCACCGGTTCTGTTGCCGGATGCGGGCCGGGCGGTGCCCGAGGCGTGGGGGCCCGCGGTGTCGTCGCCGGGACACGCGTTGCCCGAGGTTTGGGGATCCCAACCGACGATGGCGGACCCGTTGCCCGAACCGATGCCGCACGGGCCCGGCCGTGCGGTCGGAGCCCGCAGCGGCCATGAAACGCCGCAGCCGGCCGGGCTCGCTTCACGCACCGACGGGTCCCCGGCCGTCATCGGGCCGCCGTCACGTCGGCGCGGGTGGGTGACGTGGCCGGCCGGGGTCGCCGTGATCGCGGCCATGTCGGCCGCGCCGGTCGTCGTGTCCGTGCTCGTCGCGCTCGTGGCACTGCCGTGGCTCGCCACGCTCGGCGACATCGAGGTGCACCGGCATCGCCGACGCAGTGGACAGCGGCAGACGCGTTGGCACCACGCACCGATGAGTGTCGTCGCTCCCGTGCGTTTCGCCCGGAACGTCGTGATCGGACTGCTGCGCGCCCTGCCCGCCGTCGCGCTCGGCGCGATCGGCTATGCCGTCACCCAGGGGATCGTGAGCACATCGGGCAACCCGATCGCCGTCGAGACGCGAGACCTGGTGATCCGGATCACCGGTGTGGCGATGGGGCTCGTCCTCGTGGTTCCGATCCGCCACACCGGGCGCGGGTTTCGGGCCGACGAGGGGCTGTCGTACTGGGCGGGCC
>JAFDWI010000116.1 GCA_018268545.1 Actinomycetota bacterium | reverse complement strand
TCGCGACGACCCTCGACGCCGATGTCGACTACGACCGTTCGGATTTGAGCGGACCGTGCGCGGTGCTCGTGGGAAACGAAGCCCACGGCCTCGACCCGGAGCTCGCGGCACTCGCCGACATCCGGGTTCGTATTCCGATGGTCGGCCCGGCAGAGTCACTGAACGCTGCGATGGCGGGGACCCTGGTGTGTTTCGAAGTCCTGCGGCAACGGCGTGTCGCACTCGAGGAGGTGGCTACACGATGACCGACGACATCGCCCGCATCGTCGACGACGGGATCGGACGGATCGCGCGCGTCGGCGACCTGGACTCGCTCGCCGAGGTGGATCGTGACCTGTTCGGCAAACAGTCCGCGCTCGCGACGATCAAGGCCGGGATGCGTGACCTGGAACCCGCCGAACGCAAGGCGATCGGCCAGGCCCTCAACGAGGCACAGACCCGCCTGCGTGCCGCAATTGCCGAGCGACGCGAATCGCTCTCGGCGGATCTGCGACGGCAACGGCTCGACGACGAACGGATCGATCTGACCGAACTCCGCCCCGCGCAGCGACCGGGCCATCTCCACCTGGTCACCCAGACCATGGAACGCCTCGAGGACGTGTTCGTCGGCATGGGTTTCACCGTCGCCGAGGGCCCCGAAGTCGAGGACGACTGGCACAACTTCACCGCACTGAACCTTCCCGCACACCACCCCGCACGCGACATGCAGGACACGTTCTTCGTCGACCTGGGTGAACCGGGTGACGTGGTGATGCGCACCCACACCTCGCCGGTGCAGATCCGGCTGATGGAGTCGACGACACCCCCGATCTACTCGGTGATGCCCGGACGGGTGTACCGCCAGGAGACCGCGGACGCGACGCACCTGGCCGTGTTCCACCAGATCGAATGCCTCGTCGTCGACGAAGGCATCAGCTTCGCCAACCTGGCCTCGACGATCGACACCTTCACCAAGGCGTATTTCGGTGACGGGTTCTCGTCGCGGTTGCGTCCCTCGTACTTCCCGTTCACCGAACCGTCCGCCGAGTTCGACATCCGTCGACCGGACGGGTCGTGGCTCGAGCTGGGTGGATGCGGCATGGTGAACCCGAACGTGCTGCGCAACGTCGGTATCGACCCCGAGGAGTACTCGGGGTTCGCGTTCGGCTTCGGGCTGGACCGGCTCGCAGCGATGCGTCACGGCGTGCCCGATCTGCGTCAGATCGCCAGCGTCGACATCCGTTTCGTGAGGCAATTCTGATGAAGGTCCTGCTTTCCTGGCTGAACGAGTTCGCGCCCCTGGGTGACGACGCCGATGCGCTCGGCGACGTGATGAGCGATCTGGGCATGGCGGTCGAGGAACGACGCGTCGTCGGCGAAGGGCTCGATGGAGTGGTCGTCGCGAAGATCCTCGAGATCGCAGCGATCGACGGCGCCGATCGGATCCGTGCGGTGCTCGTCGATGCCGGCGACGGTGAAGCGACACCCGTGGTGTGTGGCGCGCCGAACATCTCGGTCGGCGACGTCGTGCCCTTCGCGACCGTCGGCGCGGTCCTGCCCGGTGACTTTGCAATCAAGGCCCGCAAGATGCGGGGTGTGGCGAGCCAGGGGATGCTCTGCTCGGCGAAAGAGCTCGGGTTCGGCGCGGATCATTCGGGGATCTGGTTGCTCGACGGCGATCTGCCGTTGGGGACCGGGCTTGCCGAAGCGCTCGGGATCGAGCCCGACGTGCTCTACGACCTGGAGATCAACCCGAACCGACCCGACGCGATGAGTGTCGCCGGGGTGGCCCGTGACGTGGCCGCCCGACTCGGCGTGCCCTTCACCCGGCCCGTCCCCACGATCGCGCAAGTGGGTGCACCTGCGGGCGAGGCCGTCACGGTCGAGATCCTCGACGCCGATCTGTGCGGCCGGTTCCAGGCGAGCGTGTTGCGCAACGTCACGGTCGGCACGTCGCCGCAGTCGATGGCGACCCGGCTCACCCAGATGGGGATGCGCCCGATCAACGCGTTGGTCGACATCTCCAACTACGTGATGCTCGAGCTCGGTCAACCGAATCACCCCTATGACCTCGCGAAGGTCCCGGGCGCCGGACTTCGGGTCCGACGCGCCCGCGACGGCGAGACGTTGGTGACCCTCGACGACGTGACCCGCACCTTCACGACGGACGACCTGCTGATCTGCGCCGCGGATGACACCCCGGTCGGTATCGCCGGGGTGATGGGTGGCGCATCGTGTGAGATCGATTCGGGCACCACCGACGTGCTGGTCGAGAACGCCTGGTTCCTGCCCATGTCGATCAGCCGGACCTCCCGTCGTCTGGGCTTGCGCACCGAGGCCTCGGCCCGGTTCGAGAAGGGCTGTGACCCCGAGGTGGTCGAACTGGCCGCTGCCCGTTTCGCTCAGCTCGCCGCCGAGATCTGCGGCGCCACCCCGGCGCCGGGAGCGGTGATCGGCGAGGGCGAACTGCCGGATCGCACGCCGATCCGGGTGCGCAGCGCCCGGGTGAACTCGCTGTTGGGTACCGACCTGGATGCGGCGAGGATGCGGGACGTGCTCGACCCCATCGGGTTCACGACGACCGATGCCGATGCCGATGCCGATGCCGATGCCGGCACGACCGACGACTTCGACGTGACCATCCCGTCGTGGCGCTACGACTCGACCACCGAGATCGACGTGGTCGAGGAGATCGCCCGCATGTACGGGTACGCGAACATCGCGCCCCGTCCGCTCACCGCGGCGCGGGTCGGGCGGTTGAGCGACCGCCAGAGCGAGCGTCGGATGCTCCGGCGAGCCATGACCGGCCTGGGATTGTCCGAGGTCCAACCCATGCCGTTCCTGGCACCCGATGATCTCTCCAGGTGCGGGATCGCCGCCGAGGGCATCGAACTGCTCAACCCGTTGGTGGCGGCCGAGTCGGTGCTGCGGCCGTCGCTGCTTCCCGGTCTCGTGCAGGCAGTGGGAGCCAACGCGCAGCGTCGCCAGTTCGACGTCGGCTTCTTCGAGATCGGTCACGCCTTCGGCGCACCACCCGCAGGCGAGTTGCTTCCCGACGAGCGCGAGCACCTCGCGGTGATCCGAGCGGGCCGGGACGCGGGCGCGGCGGTCGACGCGTGGTACACGATCGTCGACACGCTTGCCGTCGTCGACGCCCACCTCACCAATGATCCGGTCGCCGGGTTGCACCCGACGCGTTCGGGTCGGATCGTGGTGTCGGGTGAGATCGTCGGGGAGATCGGTGAGATCGACCCGGACGTCGCCGCAGCTTTCGGGATCGAGCAGCGGTGCGCGTGGCTGTCGATCGATCTGACCAGACTGGGCGTGCTGCCACACGGCGAACGGCCGTATCGAACGGTGAGCAGGTATCCGTCTGCCGACGTCGACCTGGCCTTCGAGGTCGACGACGCGGTTCCGACCCATGCGATCGAGGCGACGTTGCGTGACGCCGTGGGGGAGATGCTCTCGGAGCTCGTACTGTTCGACGTGTTCCGTGGTGACCCGGTCACATCGGGTCGTCGGAGCCTCGCATTCACCCTGCGTTTCGAAGCGCCCGACCACACGCTCGCCGACAACGAGGTCACCGAAGCGCGTCGGCGTG
>JAFDWI010000115.1 GCA_018268545.1 Actinomycetota bacterium | reverse complement strand
CCCGAGCACGCCGAGCAACATCACGATCATGCACGCACCCAGCACGATCGGGCCACCCGGCAACCAGAAGAACAACAACGCGCCCACCACACCCAGACCGGCCAACGAACAGCCGACGATCCGCCGACCGTAGCGATCCGACGCCGCACCCGCCATCACCATGAACGGGATCCCCGGCACGCCCGCCGCGACCAGCATGAAACTCGCCGTGGACGCCCCCAGGTGCCGCTGGGTCTGCAGAAAGTCCACCGCGAACGACGACGCCTGCTGCGACAGGCTCATGAGCACCCCGACCCCGATCACCAAGGCGATCCAACGACGATGCGGCGGCCGGAACAGCGCCCGCCAATCACGTTCCAGTCGACCCTCCCGCCTGGCCGCTTCGAACCGCTCACTCTCGGGTAACAAGCGACGAAGGCGCGCGACGATGAGCAACGGCGGCACGCCCAGCAGGTACATCCACCGCCACGACAGACCCAGTGGGTGGATGATCCCACCGAACGCGATCGCGCCCAGTCCGACACCGAGCGTGTTCATCATCTGCAACCACCCGAAACCCCCCCCCCGCGCCCGCGCCGGAAGGGACTCCGCCGCGAGCGTCCACACGATCGCAGCCTCGGCATTCAGAAACAGCCGGGCCACGAACTGGCACGCCGCGAACGTCGGCGCATTCGGCGCAAACGCGGTCGCCGCCGTCGCCACGGTGTAGCCGAGCGCCGAGATGATCAGGAGGCGCCTGCGCCCGACGCGGTCGGCTCGCAATGCCAACGGCACCGCGAGCAACGCGCCCAGGTACAACACCGACAGATACCCGCTCGCCTCGGACTGGCTCAGCCCGAAGGTCGCCCGGATCTGCTTGAGCGCGACCAGGATGACGCCACGGTCATAGCCATCGAAGAACAGCGTGGACCCGAGCAGCCACAGCAGGATCCAATCGCTTCGTCGCAACGCGGCGAAACCCGCTCGGATCGCCGCCCAGCCGCCGTCCTCGATGCCGTGCCGCTCCGATGTCAGGGCAACGGCCCGCCCGGTACGGTCGACGACGAATTGGTACCGGTCGCACCGGCGATCGTCGACGTCGTGGTCGTGTTCGGACTGCCCCCACCGCCACTGCACACATCCAGGCGCACCAACTTGGCGCCAGGCCGACTCGGATCGTCCACGTCTGTCACGTGGCCGTTGCGTTGGGACGCCCACCCTTGCAACGCCTTGCGCATGTTCGCCGGATCCGAATCACCCGTCGTCACATCGAGCCGAACACACGTCGCACCGTCGGGTTTGTCGTACGCGACGAGGGTGTCGCCCCGATACCCGTCCATCGCCAGATCGAGCAGATCAGATGGAACGACCGGCGACAGGAACGCATCGATGAACAGACGCCCGAAGGTGCCCGACGACGTCACCTTGCCATCGACCGCAGGCGTCGCGACCGGAAGCTGGCCGAGCCCGGCGGCGATCCGCGCCGGGGCGAGCACCTGAGCCGAACCGTCCGGCGGGGTCCGGAACACCACGTTCAACGGATCCGACGACGTCGCCGTCACGAGATCCTGGGTGAAGGTCACCCCGTCCTCGGCCGGGTAGCGCAGCCACGCCGCGAGCGCTGCGGGGACCTTCGACGCGTCGTTGTCGGCACCCCGACGGGCTTTCAACTCGGCCCGGATCTCACGCTGGTCGCTCGGGGAGCGGCCATCGGCCCACATCGAGGCGATCCTCCACCCATCGCCGCCGACCAACACCGAAAGCCCGAACTGCGCGTCACCGTAGGCCGTCGGCGATGCGATCGCATCGGTCGTGAAATGCTGATCGTCGAGCTCCTCGGTGAGTCCCACCACGAGCATGGTCGACAGGTACGGCGTCGCGGTCACGGCACGCACGTGGACGATGTTGTGGATCGTGTCGTAGAACACCACGCTCTTGGATCCCTGGAACGCCTGGAGCGCGTCGTTCATGTTCGCGTCGCTCGGGTTCATGCCGAGCACGTCGAAGGGCTCGCTCAACCGTGTGGTGAACCCCTTCGACCGGTCCAGATAATCCCGGAGCGACGCCGAATAGGTCGCGTCGGGCTCGAGGATGGCCGTGGGATGGGTCGTGAACGTCAACTGGCGCTTCTGCTGGACGAACGGGATCAACTGATCGACCAACGTTGCCAACTCTGCAGCTGTGATCGCCGGCCCCCGGGGCAGCGTCGTCGTGGTCGTCGTCGACTCGAACAGGGTCGTCGTCGGTACCGCAGCACGAGGCTTGGGCGGACGCACGACACGCAGCACCAGGTACGTGACGACCCCGGCCACGAGCGCGACCGCGAGGACGCCGAGGATCATGCCGACGCGCCCCCGGTTCGGGGGGACACCCGGAACCTCAGGTTCGATCGGACCCGGATCCGGCTCCGGCGCGGCAGGACCGGCAGCCGGCCACTCGTGCGGAGGACGGGTCGGGAACGGCCGTGGGTTCGGAATCCATTCGTCGGTCACGACGCTCGGGTCACTCCTCGACGCACCGACTCGGAACACGGCTGGTTCGCATCATCGCTACGGTATCGGCCGATGGGCACCGACCGGGACCGAGGGCGACATCACCTCGGCCACGACACGGCCGGGCGGCCCCACTCCGCACCGGACCCGACCCCCAAGAGCGAAGGCGGCCCACTGCAACCGAGCGAGCCGGTCGCGAGCCGCTCGACCGAAGCCGAGGCCACCGACCTCGTCTCACTGCGGCGCGCGAAGCGCGGCGACACCGGCGCGTTCGCCGATCTCGTCCGCGCCAACGACGACGACGTACGCAATCTCGTCTGGGCGCTCGTCGGCGGACCGGACCTCGACGAACTGTGCACACGGGTCTACGTGCGTGCCTTCCGAGGGCTCCCACTGGCTCCGTCGACATCCCCGCGCATCTGGCTGCTCGGCATCGCAGATGGCACGGCACGCGACGCCCTCCGGCGCCGAAGTTCGCAGCACGCATCGGAATCGGTCGCAGGACCACCGATCCCCGTCGACCTTGCGTCCCGGCAGCGACTCGTGCTCGCCTCCATCGATGCGGTCGGCCTGACCGCCCGCGAGACCGCACGCCTCACCGGTGGCGACATCGCAGTGGTTCGAGAGCTCCTTCGCGAGAGCCACGATGCCGGACTGCGCATCGAACACCGCAGCGCGCCCCCACACCACACGGACTTCTGGAATGCGCTGGGCCGTCGACTGCTCGTCGAACAGTCCGGACCGGCAGCGAGTCGACCCGTCGACCCGAGCGCGACCGTGGCCGAGTTTTCCGAACCGGTCGCCCGCTTCCCGACCCGGGCGACGACCGCCGCCGCACGGGGGATGGCGATCCGCGTCGACCAACAACATCCACGGACAGTCCCCTGGCGCCCGATCCTCGTCACCGTGGCCGTGCTGCTCGGCGTCGGGGTGCTCGTCGGTGCCGCTTTGTCCGCAGCGCGCCACGCGTCCCGTCACGATGCCGGACTCGGAGAAACCGCCGAGAAGACACTCGACCAGCTCGACGCGTCGCTCGCTCGCAACGTCGTCGTGAGTGGAACGGTGCGCATCTCCAGCACCGAGCCGGAAGCGAT
>JAFDWI010000114.1 GCA_018268545.1 Actinomycetota bacterium | reverse complement strand
GCGTCAATGCGAATCGCGACGCGGTCGAGATCGTCTCCCGGAAGGGCAACGCCGTCCTCATGCCGGCCGATGAGTACGCCGCGTGGCAGGAGACCGCATACCTGTTCCGTTCACCGGCCAACGCCCGCCGCCTGCTCGATGCCTTCGATCGCGCCCGCGCGGGGACGGTCGAGACCCACGATCTCGATCGAGCGGGCGAGGAAACCTGAATGCGTCTGGTCTGGGACCGGTCGGCGTGGGAGGACTACAAGCACTGGCAGGCGACCGACCGGAAGATCCTGAAGCGGATCAATACGCTCGTCGACGCCTGCCTTCGCGATCCGTTCTCCGGGATCGGGAAGCCCGAGCAGCTGAAGTACGGGGCGCAGGGTGCGTGGTCGCGGCGGATCACCGACGAGCACCGGCTGGTCTATCTCGTGGACGGCGAAGACCTCGTGATTCTCCAGGCTCGGTATCACTACTGACCCTGCATGCCGCGGCTCGGCGACAGGCAAGATATCGCCCCGGTTCAGCTTAACGTCTGGCGTTATTAACGCATCACGTTCTAAACTGGTCGGGTGGTCAATTCGTTCGCCGATCGCGACACCGAACGTGTTTGGCGTCGTGAACCGGCGAAACGGATCGATCCACGCATCCACAAGGCCGCGAACCGGAAGCTTCACATGCTCGACGCCGCGACCGAACTGAACACGTTGCGCGTGCCACCCGGCAATCGACTGGAGGCGCTGAAGGGTGACCGGTCCGGGCAGCACAGCATCCGAATCAACGGTCGATGGAGAATCTGCTTTCGTTGGACAACTGCCGGCGCGGAAGATGTGCAAATCGTGGACTACCACTAGGAGGAGTCATGGTCGACAAGCTCTACCCGCCGATTCACCCGGGTGAGGTGCTCATGGAGGACTTCATCGAGGCGTTCGGTATCACCCAGCACAAGGTCGCCGTGTCGATCGGCGTGCCGCCTCGGCGCATCAACGAGATCGTGCACGGCAAGCGATCCATCACGGCGGACACCGCGCTCCGCCTCGGGCGCTACTTCGGCGTGGAGCCGCAGTTCTGGCTGAACCTGCAGACCCGCTACGAATTGGAGCTCGCGCAAGGTCGCGTGGCCGACCAGGTCGCGGCGATCACGCCGTTGCAGGTCGCCTGAACGTGGTCGACCACATGGCGGGATTCCGAATTCGCTCTGGGGGCACCGATGACGTTGTCGCGCTGCTCGAGTTCTGGTCGCAGGCGGGTGAGAACGAAGCTCGCCCGGATGACGACGCAGAACTGGTGGAGAAGCTGCTTCGCCACGACCCGGGTTCGATCCTGGTCGCCGAGATCGAAGGCAACATTGCCGGGTCCGTCATCGCTGGATGGGACGGTTGGCGGGCACATCTCTATCGCCTGGCTGTCGACCCCGCGTTGCGCGGGCTGGGGATCGGCAGGTCGCTCGTGCAGGCGGCGGAAGACCGGCTGCGAGATCTGGGTGCGATCCGTTTCGACGCCATGGTGTTGTCGGGCAACACGCTCGGCGAGGGTGCGTGGGAGGCGATGAGGTACCGGCCTCAGGAGAATTGGACGCGCTGGGTGCGCTTCCCGTGAGCGTGTTGCCGGGCGATCCCATCAGCGTGTTCGGGCGTGGCATCTGGCGGAGTTTCACGGGCGCGACCGTCTCGTTCGGAAGACGGAGATGTGCAGAGGGCGTCGAACTCGTCGATGAGCGCCGAGTCCGATCCGATGGGATTTCACCGGTGACGTGATCCGATGCAAGCGACGATCGATTCCGGGGGACGGATCCTGTTGCCGAGCGCAATGCGTGACGCGCTCGGTCTCGTTCCCGGCTCGAAGGTGGACCTCTCCCGGTAAGGGAGCGGCGCCCAGCTCACGCCCCATGGACGCACCGCTCGGTTGGAACATGACGAGGACGGCCGTCTGGTCGCCCGATCGGACACCTTGGTCACCGACGAGATCATGTTCGTCATGATCGACGTGGTGCGGCGTTGAGCGACACGCCCAGGCGGGCAGTCGACACGAGCGTCGCGATCCCCCTGCTGGTGGCGTCCCACGAGGCGCACGCGCGCGTGGCGTTGATCGGGAGCTAGCGCACGCAGGAATTGCGGGTGTGGCCTCGGCAGCCGATGGGGCCGTGGCGCCTTGTGAGCAGGCACAGCGCGATAATGTAGGTGCGTACCTGCCGTTGGAGGTCGATGTGATGACGACGATTACGGCGCGGGAGTTCAATCGAGATGTCAGCGCCGCCAAACGTGCTGCGAAGCAGGGTCCGGTGACCATCACCGACCGCGGCGAGCCGGCATTCGTCCTGCTGTCGATTCAGGACTACCGAGACCGGATCGAGCGCGGGGTTTCGCTTCTTGAACGACTCCAGATGAGCGAAGATGTCGAGTTCGAGCCGGTGGTGCTGCGCGGTCTTCCTCGTGCCGGCGAGTTTTGAGCTACCTGCTCGACACCAACATCATCAGCGAACTTCGCAAGGCGCCCGAGCGAATCGACCCCAGGGTCGTGGCATGGGGCGGGTCGCTCGATGCATCAGACCAGTTCTTGAGCGTGGTCACGGTGTTCGAACTGGAGTTGGGACTGCTCCTCGTCGAACGACGTGACATGACGACTGGGCGCATCCTTCGTCGATGGTTCAACGAAGTCGTGTTGGGTGACTTCGAGGATCGAACGTTCGACGTCGATCGGAAGGTCGCGCTCTACACCGCGCGCCTGCATGTGCCCGATCCGCGACTCGAACGTGACGCCCTCATCGCCGCCACAGCGGTCGTTCATGGCCTCACCGTTGCGACCCGCAATGTGGCGGATTTCGAACCGATGGGCGTGCCGGTTGTTGATCCTTGGGCCGGCTGACGGGCGCGCCGCCGTGCTCACCTCGGCCGACCGGGCCGAGCGCAGCAGCTCGTATTCAGAACCCTGAGGTTTGAGGTGGCGTTCCGGCGGGCACATGACAACCATGGACCACACATCTCCCGCTGTCATCGATCCGCCCACCTGCACCATCGAGCCGCTCGCTCCTGTCGATGTGGCCGCAACCGCTGCCGCACGCAGGACCGGGCTGTTGGGCCGCGACTCGTATCGAAAGGTCATGGTGCTGCAGCCCGCCCGACAGGTCCACACCTTCGGCATGCGATTTGCGATCGATGTGGCGTGGTGCGATCGCTCCGGGCGAGTGCTGCGTACTGCCCGCGTCGCGCCGAACCGGATGAGCGCATGGGTTTGTGGGGCGCACTCGGTGCTCGAAGCCGAAGCCGGCGCGTTCGATCGTCTCGGCATCGGTGTCGGCGACCACGTCGCGTGCCTGCCGGTCGGAGGCGACCAGGGCACCTACCTCGTCAGGTGCTGACGCCCCGGGTCTGGCGCGCCAGACTCGGTGGATGGTGATCGAACGATCCCCCCTGGGCGCATTGGTCATCGTGGGAACCCCGATCGGCAACCTGGGTGACATGACGCCACGCGCGATCGAGGCGTTGTCCAGCGCCGACACGATCGCATGTGAAGACACCCGGCGCACCGGCCGATTGCTCGCACATTTCGGAGTCACCGCACCGAAGCTGATCGTGGCGAACGAGCACACCGAACGGCTGGTGTGCGCCGACATCGTCGACCGGATCACAGCGGGCGAACGTGTCGCGTTCGTGTCCGACGCCGGCATGCCCGTCATCTCGGATCCGGGCGGCGCGGTGGTCGAGGCCGTGCTCGAGGCGACGCTGCCCGTCGAGGTCGTCCCCGGGCCGTCGGCGCTCGACACGGCCATCGCGTCGAGCGGGCTGCCCTCGGGGCGGTTCTGTTTCGAGGGTTTCCTTCCTCGGCGGGGGTCCGAACGTGCCGCACGGATCCGGGCACTTGCCGTGGAGCCGCGTACGACGGTCCTCTACGAGGCGCCGCACCGCCTGGCGCGTACCCTCGGAGACCTGCGTGTGGCATGTGGAGCTACGCGGCGTGTGGCGATCTTGCGCGAGTTGACCAAGCTCCACGAGGAGCATTGGCGGGGGTCGCTGGCCGATGCGTGCACGTTGGTCGCCGAGCGCGACCCTCGTGGCGAGTACGTGCTGGTCATCGCCGGGGCCGAAGCGCCGAGTGAGGCGACCGACGACGACATCCGACGCGCGCTGTCGATCGAGCGTGACGCCGGGGCGACGACCCGCGACGCCGTCGACACGGTTGCGGCGAACCTCGGGGCGGCCCATCGGCGGGTGTACGCGCTCGCGACCGAACGATCGTGACATGAAGCTTTTGTCGTCTTGCTTGCCGAATGCAGCGCGCTCGAGTGCGCTGGGCGCACTTTGCGCCCCGACATTCGAGATTTGGTGGGGAAGCGGGGCGGTAGGGTGAGCAGGTGAACGCCGATGATCCCCACCGCGCGCACAGCGACGCGGCGCTTCCTCAGGGATCGGTCGTACCTGGTGCCGACATCTGGGACTGGGACGACGACCGCGACGACGACCGCGACCGGATCGCCGGCGATTCGGACGTCGGGGCCGGTGCCGCGGAGGACGTGATCGACATCGAAACCGCACGACAGATCCAGGATGCCCGTGCGGCGGCGGCCGAGTGGGACGACGAGCGGTGGCTGACCGACGCCCAGGTCGTCGCGCACGTCGACGACGACGGGCCCCACGACGGATCCCGCGGGGTCGAGGCCGACGACGACGAAGGCACCGAGGCCTTCGGGACCAAGGTGCAGCGGTGGGGGACCACCACGATGCTCGGTGCGAGCCTGTCGGGTCTCGGGATCGGATTGCAGCAGGTGCTGCGCCCCAAGGAAGCCATCCCGATCGAGATCGAGGTCGACGACCGCACCGACGATGACCTCGACCCGATCGAGGTTCGACTGGGCAAGGACCCCGACCACAGCGTCGCGTTGCTCCGTCCGTGGCTCCAGGGTCGATCGGGCCGCAGCGACGCCCCCGAGGGTCACTGACCCAACGTCGCCGATCCGACGGCGCGGCCGACCTGGTCCGCCCGGGGCGTCCTTCGACCGGCCCGAGACGCGTCGAATGATCCGCTGACCGGCCTCGTGCCGGGGCCCACCATCAGCCCGGTCGTGCCGCGCCGATAGGGTTGCGGCGTGCCCGAGCAGCCCGGACGCTTCTACGTCACCACCCCGATCTACTACGTGAACGACGCCCCGCACGCGGGCCACGCGTACGCCACGGTCACCGCCGATGCCCTGGCCCGCTGGCATCGTCTGCTCGGCGACGATGTGTTCTTCCTGACCGGGACCGACGAACACGGGCTCAAGGTGCAACGTTCCGCCGACGCTGCGGGCCGCACACCCCAGCAACAGGCCGACGTGCACGCCGCTCACTTCGCGGACGCATGGCGGCTGCTGGACGTCTCGAACGACGACTTCATCCGGACCTCCGAGGCGCGTCACCACGCGGCCGTGCAGGCGCTGTTGCAGAAGGTGTACGACCGTGGGTACATCTACGCCGACGACTACTCGGGGCTGTACTGCGTCGCGTGTGAGGAGTACTACACCGCGGACGAGCTCGACGAGAATCCCGATGCCGACGGGCTGGGTCTGTGCCCGATCCACCACCGCCCGGTCGAATCGTTCAGCGAACGCAACTGGTTCTTCCGGCTCTCCGAGTTCGCCGAACCGCTCGCCGAGCACTACCGGGATCATCCCGAAGCCGTCCAACCCGAGGGCAAACGCAACGAGACGCTCGGCCTGATCCGCCAGGGGTTGCGTGACATCTCGATCTCACGGTCGTCGATCGACTGGGGTGTCCCGATCCCGTGGGACCCGTCCCAGGTGTTCTACGTCTGGTACGACGCGCTGATCAACTACGCGACCGCGATCGGGTACGGAACCGACCGGACGCGTTTCGATGCCTGGTGGCCGAACGTGCATCACGTCATCGGCAAGGACATCCTCCGTTTCCACTGTGTGTACTGGCCGGCGCTGCTGATGGCCGCCGGTGAGGCGCCCCCCGCACACGTCCACGTCCACGGTTTCTTGTTGGTGGGCGGCGAGAAGATGTCGAAGTCGGGGCTCACCCAGATCACGCCGGCCGAACTGGTCGACGAGTTCGGGGTCGACGGGGTGCGCCACCACCTGTTGCACGATCTGAGCTTCGGGCCCGACGGGGACTTCAGCGAAGAGTCGATGATCGCCCGTTACAACGCGGACCTCGCCAACAACCTCGGCAACCTGCTGTCACGTGTCGCCACCGTGCTCGCCAAGAAGTCCGGCGGGATCGGCACCGCACCGCGCCCCGATTCGCCCTTGGCCGCCGTGGCCGGCGAGGTGGTCGCCCAGGCCACGGCCGCATGGGAGGCGGTCACCCCGTCGGTCGCGTTGGACGCCACCTGGCGGCTCATCCGCGAAGCGAACGCCCTGTTGGAGGCGACCGAACCGTGGAAGGCCGATCCGGGCGCCGAGGTCGATGCCGTCCTGGGCGACGCGCTCGAGGTGCTGCGGATCGTCGCCGTCCTCGCCTCGCCCGCTGTGCCCGACGCCGCCCAGGAGATCTGGCGGCGGATCGGGTGCGACGGCTCGGTCGCCGATCGTCGGGTCCCCGTCGACACCATCTGGGGCGCGTACGTGCCAGGCCGTCCGGTCCTCACAGGCGATCCGTTGTTCCCCAGGATCAAGGCGTCCGGTCCGTGAGTCGCGCCGATGTCGACCACGTCGCGCTCGCGGCCGCCGGCCCGTGGATCGACACGCACTGCCACCTGTCGCTCGACGATGCGCATCCGGCCGACCCTGACATCGACATCGACACCGGCGTCGTCGAAGCCGATGTCGACGCCACGCTCGCCGCAGCGGGACCGGTGATCGCTGCCGCCCGGGCCAACGGAGTCGAGCGGCTCATCACGATCGGGACCGACGTCGCGTCGTCCCGGAGCGGCGCGGCGGTCGCCGGTGTCCACGAGAACGTCTGGGCGACCGTGGGCCTGCATCCCCACGACGCGAGTCGCGGCGTCGATTCGCTGGAAGCGGTTGCCGCTTCCCCGAAGGTCGTCGCGATCGGCGAATGCGGGCTCGACTACCACTACGAGCATTCGCCACGCGCCGCGCAGCGCGAAGCCTTCGCCGCCCAGATCGACCTGGCGAAACGACTCGATCTCGCGCTCGTCGTGCACACCCGCGAAGCATGGGACGACACCTTCGACCTCTTCGCCGCAGAAGGCGTACCGGATCGGACGATCATCCACTGTTTCACCGGTGGCCCCGACGAGGCGCGCCGCTGCCTCGATCTCGGCGCACACGTGTCCTTCAGCGGGATCGTCACCTTCAAGAACGCACCGGAGGTCCGCGCTGCCGCGGCACTGTGCCCGGCGGACCGGTTGCTCGTCGAGACCGACAGTCCGTTTCTGGCACCGGTGCCCTACCGCGGTGAATCGAACCGTCCCGAGTGGGTTCCGATGGTCGGGGCGGCGGTCGCCGAGGTGCGCAACGAAACGGTCCGGGAACTCGCGGCGTCGGTTTGGGCCAACGCCGAATCCGTGTTCCGGATCGGGTGAGGCGAACCGGTCCGCTCGTGGGAAACGGCGGTGTGAGGTGACCCACTCCCGAAGTCGTGTCGCCGATCTGTTGGAGTCCCACGGGCTCGCGCCGAGCCGCGCGCTC
>JAFDWI010000113.1 GCA_018268545.1 Actinomycetota bacterium | reverse complement strand
TCACGCTGGTTGAACGCCGAGACGATCTTGAGGCGCTTGATCGCCTTCTGCTTGCGCTGCGCGGACAACGGACGGCGACCGTCGGTTGCCTCGATCGCGTCGCGGAGCTTGATCTCCTCTTCGTCGAAGTCGAGCAGGCCGATCAGCTCCTTGATGGCTGCCGCACCCATGCCACCGGTGAAGTAGTCGCCGTAGCGGTCCTCGAGTTCGTGCCAGAGCCCCTCGTCTTCGATGATCTGACGACCGAACAGCTTCTTGAACTCGTCGAAGGCGCGTTGGACGACCTCGACCTCGTCGTCGTAACGCTCACGCAACGCCGCGATGTCCTTCTCGCCTTGACGTTGGACAGCCTTGACGTCGGCTTCCTTGGCGCCTTCGGCCTCGAGCTTCGCGATCTCGTCTTCGAGTGCCTTGAACGCCGCGTCGATCTCGACGTCACGTTCGCTCTCGATGACGTCGATCTCCTCGCGCATCTCGACCTCGAGGTTCGGGAGAGCCTCGTGGCGACGATCCTCGTCGACCGAGGTGACCAGGTTCGCGGCGAAGTAGATGACCTTCTCGAGCTGCTTCGCCTTGAGTTCTTCCTTGGGCTCGGTCCCCATCAACAGGTACGCGAGCCAGCTGCGCGTGCCGCGCAGGTACCAGATGTGCACGGCAGGGGCGGCGAGTTCGATGTGGCCCATGCGGTCACGACGGACCTTCGACCGCGTGACCTCGACACCACAGCGTTCGCAGATGATGCCCTTGAACCGCACCCGCTTGTACTTGCCGCAGTAGCACTCCCAGTCCTTGGTCGGACCGAAGATCTTCTCGCAGAACAGGCCATCCTTCTCGGGACGGAGTGTCCGGTAGTTGATCGTCTCGGGCTTCTTGACCTCGCCGTTCGACCACGTGCGGATCGAGTCCGCGGTGGCCAGACCGATCTTGAGCTTGTCGAAGTTGTTGACGTCCAGCATCAAAGTGCTCCCTTCGGTCGCACGAAACTGCGAGGTGACGGCTCCGCCGTCGCGATTGTTGATTCCGGCCGATCAAGCTCGCTTCGCTCGACGATCGGTCGGTCCGGCCGCCCACGGCCGGAGGTGCCTGCGAGGGCAGGAACGTGGAAGTCTCGGCCGACCCGGCCGAATGTGTCGGTACACGTGGCAACCGCCCGGACCCCAAGGAGTGTCTCGGTCGCCATGAAGTGTCGGCCAGTCATACCCGGATGCCCTGGCGACGACGTTCGTCGTCCTCGTCGGTGCCACGTTCGGGCCGTGAGATGTCGATGCCGAGTTCTTCGGCGGCGCGGTAGATGTCGTCGTCGAGCTCGCGCATCTCGATCTCCTCACCGGTCTTGGCGAGCACCTCGACGTTCAGACACAACGCCTGCATCTCCTTGATGAGCACCTTGAAGGACTCGGGGATGCCCGGTTCGGGGATGTTGTCGCCCTTGACGATCGCCTCGTACACCTTGACCCGGCCCAACACGTCGTCGGACTTGATCGTGAGCAGCTCCTGCAGGCAGTAGGCGGCGCCGTAGGCCTCGAGCGCCCAGACCTCCATCTCACCGAACCGCTGACCACCGAACTGGGCCTTCCCACCGAGGGGCTGTTGGGTGATCATCGAGTACGGACCGGTGGACCGGGCGTGGATCTTGTCGTCGACCAAATGGTGGAGCTTCAGGATGTACATGTAGCCCACGACGATCGGGTTGTCGTAGGCCTCACCGGTGCGACCGTTGTAGAGCGTCATCTTGCCGTCGGAGCCCATCATCCGGCCGCCGTCGCCGTACTCGGGATACGGCGATTCGGGATGCAGGTGCTGGAAGATCTTCTGGATCGTCGGGTGCTTGCCCGCGAGGGTTTCCTCGTCCCAGTACGCCCCGTCGAACACCGGCGTCGCGATCAGGGTCGACGGCGGGGTGTTGATGCGGGTCTTGGTCTCGGTGCCGCGCAGTGGTGCCTCGCCGACGTCGGGGTGCTTGGCGTCGATGGCGTTCCAGCCCCAGCGGGCCGCGTAGCCCAGGTGCGACTCCATGACCTGACCGACGTTCATCCGGGACGGCACACCCAGGGGGTTCAGGATCACGTCCACCGGGGTCCCGTCCGCCATGAACGGCATGTCCTCGATGGGCAGGATCTTGGAGATCACACCCTTGTTGCCGTGGCGGCCGGCCAGCTTGTCGCCCACGGAGATCTTGCGCTTCTGGGCGACGTACACCCGCACCAGTTGGTTGACGCCGGGGGGCAGTTCGTGTTGGTCGTCGCGGGTGAAGACCTTGACGTCGATGACCTTGCCGGATTCGCCGTGGGGGACCTTCAACGAGGTGTCTCGCACCTCGCGGGCCTTCTCACCGAAGATCGCCCGGAGCAGACGCTCTTCGGGGGTGAGTTCGGTTTCACCCTTGGGCGTGACCTTGCCGACCAGCACGTCGCCGGTGTCGATCTCGGCACCGATGCGGATGATGCCGCGCTCGTCGAGGTCGGCGAGGATCTCCTCGGAGAGGTTCGGGATGTCCCGGGTGATCTCCTCGGGTCCCAACTTGGTGTCGCGCGCGTCGATCTCGTGCTCGTGGATGTGCACCGACGAGAGCACGTCGTCCTTGACGAGGCGCTCCGAGAGGATGATCGCGTCCTCGTAGTTGTAACCCTCCCACGGCATGAATGCGACGAGCAGGTTCTTTCCCAGTGCGAGTTCGCCGTTGTCGGTCGAGGGTCCGTTGGCGAGGATGTCGCCCTTGCGGACCTTGTCGCCCTCACGGACCACGGGGCGTTGGTTCACGCACGTGTCCTGGTTCGACCGCTCGTACCGGTGCAGTTCGTAGACGCGCCGACCGAGCTTCGCGTATTCGAGGGTCATCTGGTTGCCGGACAGCTTGGCGACCACGCCGTCGTCGTCGGCGATGATCATCGCGTTCGCGTCGCGGGCTGCGCGGCTCTCGATGCCGGTACCGATGTAGGGCGCCTCGGCGTACAGCAGCGGCACGGCTTGACGCTGCATGTTCGCGCCCATCAGGGCACGGTTTGCGTCGTCGTGTTCGAGGAACGGGATGAGCGCGGTCGCGACCGAGATGATCTGCTTGGGCGACACGTCCATGAGCTGCACCTCTGCGGGCGGCACCTCGGACACATCGGTTGTCGCACCGAAGAACGACTCGCGCTCCAACTGGAGTTTCAGGTCACCGAGGGTCGCAGCCTGCGGCGAACGCCGCACCAACACGGCATCCTTGACGAACGCACCGTTCGCGTCGATCGCGGCGTTGGCCTGCGCGACGACGTATTCCTCTTCTTCATCCGCGGCGAGGTAGCGGATCTCCTCGGTCACCCGACCGTTCTCGACGACCCGGTACGGGGACTCGATGAACCCGAATTTGTTGACCCGGGCGAACGTCGCGAGACCACCGATCAGACCGATGTTCGGGCCTTCTGGTGTTTCGATCGGACACATACGCCCGTAATGGGAGAAGTGCACGTCACGAACTTCGAACCCGGCACGCTCACGGGACAGACCACCCGGGCCGAGCGCGTTGAGGCGACGACGGTGGGTCAGACCCGACAGCGGGTTCACCTGGTCCATGAACTGCGACAACTGGCTCGTCCCGAAGAACTCCTTGATCGCCGCGACGACGGGACGGATGTTGATCAACGTCTGTGGGGTGATCGCCTCGACGTCCTGGGTGGTCATGCGCTCGCGCACGACCCGCTCCATACGCGACAGCCCGATGCGAACCTGGTTCTGGATCAACTCCCCGACCGAACGGATGCGGCGGTTGGCGAAGTGGTCCTGGTCGTCCAAGCGGTAGCCCGGCTCGGCCATCACCAGGTGCAACAGGTAGGTGCAGGTGGCGAGTACCTCGGCACGGCTGAGCACCGGCTGGTCGGGGTCTGGAACATCCAAGTCGAGCATCGGGAACAACTGTGCGAGCCGCTCGAGTTCGGAGCCGAGCTTGCGGTTCAGCTTGTAGCGACCCACTCGGGACAGGTCGTAACGTCGCGATTCGAAGAACGCATTCTGGAAGTAGTTGCGCGACGAGTCGATGGTCGGCGGTTCGCCGGGACGCACCCGCTTGTAGATCTCGATGAGCGCGTTTTCCTGGATGGTCGCATTCGGGTTCGACTGCGGGAGGTCGCGGTCCTTCTCCCATTGGCCTTCGAGGAAGTCGAAGTGACGCACGAACGCATCGAGGAATCCGGGGCAGTTCTCTTCGTCGTAGCCCAGCGCCCGGATCAGCAGGAAGATGCTCAGACGACGCTTGCGGGCGACGCGTGCACCGGCGGTGATGTCCTTGCCCGGCTTCTGCTCGACGTCGAACTCGATCCACTCACCGCGGTAGGGGTGGATCGTTCCGGTCACCAGCTGGTGCTTGGCGAGGTTGCGGAGACGGAATCGCTCCCCCGGTTGGAAGATCACGCCCGGCGAACGCACCAACTGCGACACCACGACCCGCTCGGTGCCGTTGATGATGAACGTGCCGCGCTCGGTCATGATCGGGAAGTCGCCCATGAACACGGTCTGGGACTTGATCTCACCCGTGGCCTTGTTCTGGAATTCGGCGCGCACGAAGATCGGCGCCGCGTAGGTCATGTCCTTCTCTTTGCACTCCGCGACCGAGAACTTCGGTGGCGGACGCAGGTCCTCGTCGTCGGGGTCGAAGGACAGGTGCAACTCGAGGGTTTCGGAGTAGTCCCGGATCGGCGAGATGTCGTGGAACGTGTTGGCGAGACCGTGGTGCAGGAACCACTCGAACGACTCACGCTGGATCGCGATGAGGTCGGGAATGTCGAGCACCTCGTCGAGATTCCCGAACGAGTAACGGTCCCTGATGGGCAGACGAGACGTCAAGGTGAGCTCCTCAGCTGCGTGTTGCGCGCGTGACCACACGAGGTGGCCTGATCGACGGGTCCGAGGTTCGCGTCGAACCGTCGAAGTTCGACGGCGGGGACTGACGCGACCACGGCAACCCATCAGGCTAGAGCGCGCGTGGAGAGAGAGGCAACCTGGGTTACCCAGATGCCATGAGCCGGGGGATCAACCACTGCTCCCCGTTCAGTTGGGTGCCAACGCTACGCAATTCGCCGTCGTCCGTCAAAGCGCGCCCGCAGGTTCTGGCAGAATCGGGCGTCATGGCGACCGTGAGAACCTTGTCGAGCGACGCCGCAGCGGCGCTCATCGAGCCGACCGATGCGCTGGGCCTACCGCTGGGTACCGGCCAGCCGGTTCGTTTTGTCGAAGCCTTGGGCCAACGAGACGATTGGGTGGACCTGAAAATCTACGCTGCGCTGTTGACCGTGCTGAGCGACGTGTTCGTGCACCCGAACGTCCACTACCTGTCGGGTTTCTACGGACCGCTGGAACGGATGTTGCGCGCCCAGGG
>JAFDWI010000112.1 GCA_018268545.1 Actinomycetota bacterium | reverse complement strand
GGGGTGGTCCGACGATCTGCTCCGGGGGCTCACGGGCTTCGAGGATGCCGAGGTGATGGCGAAGACGGCCGAGGCGTTCGGCGGCTACTGCGAGTATGCGATGCGCCTCGCCGAGGAACGCCGTGCGAATCCGACCGACGATCTCATGAGCATCCTCGTCCACGCCGAGGTGGAGGGCAAACGCCTCGATGCGGACTCGGTCATCGCCGAGTCGTTGTTGATCCTGATCGGCGGCGACGAGACGACGCGCCACGTCATCTCCGGAGGCCTGTACCAGCTCCTCGTGGACCGGTCCCGCTGGGAGGCGCTGCGTGCGGATCGTTCGCTCCTTCCGAGCGCGATCGAGGAGATGCTCCGCTGGGTGACACCGATCAAGAACATGAATCGCACGGTCACCGAGGACGTCACATTCCAGGGCGTCGACCTGCACGCCGGCGACAAGATGCTGCTGTTGTACCCGTCGGCGAATCGTGACGAGTCGGTCTTCACCGATCCGTTCAGCTTCGACATCCGTCGCCACCCGAACGACCACGTCGCCTTCGGGGGCTACGGCACCCACCACTGTCTCGGCAAGTCGCTCGCTCGCCTCGAACTCCAGGTGATGTTCGAGACCCTGCTGGACCGCCTGCCGGACCTGGACCTCACCGAGGCTTCCGAACCGGCGTATCGAGCCGCGAACTTCGTGTCCGGCTACGAGTCGATGCCGGTGCGCATCACGCCGAGCGCTCCCGTCGGCGCCGCCTGAGCCACGATCGTCGGGTCGACCCGGGTCGCGGTCGCCGAACCGTCAGCTCGGCACGGTGGTCGCCGCCGGGGCCGCGGTGGTCGTCGACGGCGCCGTCGACGGACACGCGGCGGGCGTCGGGTTCGGATAGGCCGGGAGCTTCACGGGCGGACGCCGTCGCGAGAAGTCGAGTGCGTCGGCGAGGTTCTTCGCATTCTTGTCCCGAAGGGTCATCGGCTCGAGACCCCAGCGCCACTCGATCATCTTGAGGACCGAGCAATGCTCATACGGGCCGTCGGTCTCGACCTTCGCCGGAGCGAACGGCGACACGGCGATCGCCGGGACGCGAACCCCGAGGATCTTGTAATCGGCCTTGTCGTCGGGTCCGTTGTCGGTGTCGTCGGCAACCTTCGGCGGCGCCACGTGGTCGTAGAACCCGCCGTGTTCGTCGAAGTTGATGACGAGAACCGTGCGGTCCCACTGGGGTGAGGCGATGATCGCCTTGTACACCTCGGCGACGAACGCCTCCCCGACGGTGACACTCCCGTGCGGGTGCATGTCGTTCGACGTTCCCTGGAACTCGGCGATCAGTCCGTAGTCGGGATCGACGAAGGACACATGGGGCAATGTCCCGGCTTTCGCGTCCTTGAGGAAATCGGCGTACGGGAACGAGATCTTGTCGTATCGACCACTGGCGAACAGACCCGTCATCGGTTCGGTGTGGAAGTAGTACTTGTGCGAGACGCCCGCCGCCGCGAGTCGATCCCAGATGGCGAGCTTCAGCTTGCTGGGGCGCTTGTCGAGTGGTGGAAACGGTGCTGGATGACCGAGGTCCCCGGGAAAGATCGACGTGAGGTTCATGTCGGTCGTCGCGCAGTGCTGGTAGAACCGGTTCGGCCACGTCGGACCCGCGAACGATGCGTGGTAGTTCGAGAACGTCGTGTAGCCCTTGGCGAGCGAGGCCATCACCGGCAGGTCGTCCTCGCCGTAGTAGCTGATCGGAAAGTGATCGCCCACCGGTGCGGTCGACAGGAATCCGTCCATCTTCCCGCCGTTGATCTGCTTGAGCACCGATGCAAAATCGTGCGAAGGATCCTTGTACGCACAGCCCTGCGCGTCCTTGCCGATCGCCCAGGTCGGGTTCGGCGCACCCGTGGTGTCCCGGAACTTGAGACCGGCCTGCTTCCCGTCCGCTCCGGGGAGCCAGCCGAGCAGGTGATCGAAGGACCGGTTCTCCATCATCAGCACGACGACCGTGTCGAACGGAGCGTCCTTCGCAGCCGGCAGTGCCGCCGCGCCCGTCGACGTCGCGGGACCGGTCGACGTCACGGTCGCCTTGGTGGACGACGACGAACAACCGGCGACACCGAGCACTCCGGCAGCGGTCGCGCCGACGAACAGTTCGCGGCGATTCAACGGTTCCATGTGCAACCCCCTGAGGCGTCCCGGGCGACGACGTCGCCACCGAAATGCCGACACTACCTCCCATCGGCGCGCGCTCGTGGGACCGATGTCTCCCGCCGGCGCGCCCGAGGCACTCAGGACGCGGCGAGGCCCTTGGCCCAGCGATAATCGGCCTTCCCAGCCGGGCTGCGCTTGATCTCCTCGACGGTGACCAGACGCTTGGGCAGCTTGTATCCGGCCAGGGATTCCCGCAGAAACGCCCGCAGGTTCTCGAGCTCGACGATCGAATCGGACCTCGGTTGCACCACGGCACAGACGGCCTCGCCCCACCGGTCATCGGGGACACCGACGACGACGACGTCGTCGACGTCTTGGTGGCCCTGGATCGCCATCTCGACCTCTTCGGCGAACACCTTTTCGCCACCGGTGTTGATGCAACCCGAACCGCGCCCCAACAACGCGACGGTCCCGTCGTCCTCGACCGTCGCGAAGTCTCCGGTGAGCACCCAGCGATCGCCGTCGTGTTCGACGAATGTGGCGGCGGTCCGCTCGGGGTCGTGCAGATACCCGATCGGGATGCGTCCTCTGAGCGCGAGGTGGCCCACGACGCCCGACCCGGGTTCCACACGTTCGAACTCGTCGTCGAGCACCGCGGTGTTCGATCCGTAGGGTGCGAAGCGTGCCACGCCGTTGTGCGGTGTCGACGCCTCCGAATCGGCGGCGGCCGCGATCCGCTGTGAACCCTGGGCACCGGTCTCGGACGATCCGAAGCCGTCGACGAAGATCTGGTTCGGAAACGTCGCGATGAAACGTGCTTTGAGGGTCGGCGACATCGGCGCACCGCCGTTGGAGATCGAGAAGACACTCGCCGCGGACCATCGGCCGGGGTTCGCATCCCAGGCATCGAGGATCGGCTTGCCGGTCGCGTCGCCGACGACCGTGAACAGGTTCACCCCCTCGGCGTCGATGAGGTTCCAGATCCGTTCCGGGTCCAGCGAACCGGGCACGAGCACGACGCGGCTTCCCGCCCACAGCCACGACGTCGCGACCCACTGACCGGCTGCGTGCATGAGCGGCGCGATGCACAGGTAGGTCGCGGGCGACTCCATGATGTGGTCGGCGAGCTGTTCCGGCTCGGTCACCGGGTTCATCCGCATCGGGTCGCCGCCGCCGAAACAGGCGTGGAACGCGTCGTCCTGACGCCACAGCACTCCCTTGGGCCGCCCGGTGGTTCCACCGGTGTAGATCAGGTAGTGGTCGTCACCGTCACGTTCGACGACCGGTCGACCCGCGTCCCTGTGGCGGGCTGCCATGTCGTCCCAGGTGATCGCACCGTCGGGAAGCGAACCCGCCGCGGGATCGGACCCGGGGACATCCACGGCGACGAGGAACCGCATCGCATCGAGGCGTTCCGGGCCGAGTTCGTTCACCACCGGGGCGAGCGCTCGGTCGAACACCAGACCGACGACCCGTGCGTCGTCGAGCAGATCGGCGAGCTCACCCGCCGCGTAGCGATGGTTCACATTGACCGGCAGGGCACCGAGCTTCCACCCGGCGAGCTGCGCTTCGATCCATTCGGTGCAATTGGGTGCGAAGATCCCGAACGTGTCGCCGCGTGCCACCCCGGCATCGACCAGGTGCGCGGCGAAGCGGTTCGCCCGCTCGTCGAGCTGTGCGAACGTGAGGCGGCGATCGCCACACACCAGCGCTTCGCGGTCGGGCACCCGGTCGGCGGCGTACTCCCAGACATCGGCGAAACTGAACGTGCTCGGTGGTGCGACATCGGGCATGGAAGCCAACGTTACCCGGGTGGCTCCGTAGGATGTGACGGCCCGTCAGAAACTGTCCATCGCACGGTGGATCGACCACCGTCGCCGCCCCACCGGCAGGAGCCGAAATGACCGTCCGCCCCCCACTTCAAGGCGTCCGCATCATCGAATGTTCGATGCTCGGCCCGGCATCGATCACCACGGCGCTGGCCGAGTTGGGTGCCGAGGTGATCAAGGTCGAACCGGCATCGGGGGACTACGTCCGCCAGATGACCTGGCCGATCGTCGAGGGCGTGTCGCTGTTCCACCTGCACATCAACCGTGGCAAGAAGTCGATCGTGCTCGACCTGCGCACCGACGAAGGCGCCGAGGTGTTCCGCGACCTGGTTCGAGACGCCGACGTCGTGGTCGAGGCGATGCGCCCGGGCGGCCTGGAGCGTCGGGGCCTGGGTTACGAGGCGCTGCGGGCGATCAATCCGAGGATCGTCTTCATCACGATCTCGGGGTACGGCATGACCGGCCCGTACGCCCAGATGCCCTCGCACGGCATCGCGTACGACACCTGGGCGGGCATCGTGACCCCCGAGGTCACCGACGAAGGATTCACGGTCATCCCCGAACACGTGTCGATCGGTATCAACGCGGCGCCGCTGTTCGGCGGGCTCGGCATCCTCGCCGGTGTCATCGGGGCGCGGGCATCCGGTGAGGGCTACCAGCTCGAGATCGCGCAGTCCGATGCGGCCGCCGCATTCGACTGGTACCGCTCGGAGAGCTTCAAGGCCTATGAACGCCCCGAATCCGAGGTGACGGGCAATGCCTCGGACGACTTCGTGCGGCGCGCGCCGGGTACAGCGGGCATGCGCGAGGGCGTGCGCTATCAGATCTACGCGACCTCGGATGACCGGCACGTGCTGTTCATGGCGTCCGAGCAGGCCTTCTGGAAGAACTTCTGCGAAGGCGTCGACCGGATCGACCTGTTCGAGCGTTGGCCGGGGTCGAAGTACGCGGACCACGCACGAGGGAACACCGAACTGCAGCGAGAGCTGACCGGCATCTTCCGGTCGCGCACCGCGGCGGCATGGCTCGACTTCGGCCTCGAGGTGAACACCCCGATCGCACCGGTCAACACACCGGCGAACATCGGCGACGACCCGCAGTTCGTCGACCGACTCGGTTGGATTCCCGCCTCGGAGTTGGGGGCCGACGAACTGCCGACACCCATCAAGGTCGTGGGCGGATCGATCCCGAACCCCACGCACGCGCCGACGATCGGACAACATACCGACGCGGTGCTGCGTGACGTGGCCGGCTACGACGATGCCAAGATCGCCGCGTTGCGCGACGCCGGGGCACTCGGCTGAACCACCACGGCACACCACACACCCTCCCCCATGACCGCTCCTTCGAAGGATGCCACGATGTCCGCCACCACGCCCCGTACGACCACTGCGCCACCGGACGGCGCGATCCGCCTGTTCCGGATCATCGCGACCGCCGAAGCGATCTCCTGGGGCGCGCTGTTGATCGCCATGGTCTTCAAGTACGCCGTCGCGCACAATGCGATCGGGGTCCGGGTCGTCGGGCCGATCCACGGCACGTTCTTCCTGGTTTATCTGGTGACCACCATCGTCGTCGGGAAGCGCTGTGGATGGCCCGTGTCGCGGATCCTCCTCGGCCTGTTCGCCGCCGTCCCACCGTTCGCGACGCTCTGGTTCGAACGGTGGGCCGAGCGAAACGGACACCTCGAACCTGCGACGGCCACCGCGGGCGCATAGCCGGTTCGGGCACACGCGTGATGTTCTGACGGGTCGTCAGATAGCGTTTCGACGCCGGGCACGCCACGATCCGAGGAGCGCTCCCATGGACCTGTCCCCCACCGACGAACAACACCAGCTGGCGTCAGCACTCGATGCCTTGCTCGACGACCTCGCCGACGCCGATGCGGTCCGCGCCGCCGAGGCCTCGAACGGTTTTTCGGCCACGTTGTACGACGCGTTGGGCGAAGTCGGCGTCTGGGCGATGGGCCTGCCCGAGTCCGTGGGCGGTATGGGTGCATCCCTCGCCGATCTCGCCGTCGCAGCCGCTGCCTGCGCCGCGCACGTCGCACCGGTCCCCGTCGTCGAGGTGCTCGTGGCCGGACGCCTGCTGGCCGAGTGTGCGAGCGACGACGAACGGCTCCCCGGCATCGCCGCGGGAACGACGATCGCCGTGCTCGCACCACGGGTCGCGACCGACGGGATCGCACGTGTGGTCCCCGGCGCCGCGATCGCCGATCACGTCGTCGCGTTCGACGGCGACCGACTCATCGTCGTCGACGGTCCCGGTCGCAGCGGCTCGACCATCGCGAACACCGCGCACGCTCCACTCGCCGACGTCGCCGTCGGTCCGGGCTCGCCGGGCTACGCCGTGCTCGCGTCGGGCACCGATGCCACCCGGCTGTTCGACGTGGCCCAGGACGAATGGCGAGCGCTCACGGCAGTGTGGCTGTGCGGCCTCGCCCGAGCGGCACTGGACCTCGGCGTCACCTACGCGAAGGAACGCAGACAGTTCGGCGTCCCGATCGGCTCGTTCCAGGCGGTGGCGCACCCCCTCGCGGATGTCGCCTGCGCGCTGGACGGTGCAGAGCTCCTCGCGGCGAAAGCCGTTTGGGCGTTGGACGAGAACGAGACGATCGGTCCGCGATTCGCGTCGACCGCGTTCTGTTTCGCCGGTGAGACCGCCGAGCGCGCCACCAAGATCGCGCTGCACACCCACGGCGGCTACGGCTTCATGGACGAATACGACGTGCAGCTGTACTTCCGGCGGGCCAAGTCGACCCGCCTGTTGCTCGGTGACCCGCGACGTGAGCTGCAGGTGCTGGCCGATCGGATCGTACCCGTCGACGCGGAGGGGCGGCCCGTCGACCTCGCCGCCACGACCAAGCCCGTCGTTCGACCGTCGACACCTTCCCGGGCGGAACGGCGCGGCCCGGACTTCCGGTTGGGCACCGACGTCGAGACGTTCGAGGCGGAGGTCTCGACGTTCCTGGCCGAGCACGTCACCGCGGACGTGATCGAACGAGCGCATGCGACCGGGACCATCCACGACTGGGGCCTGCACCGGGCGATGGCCGCCCAGGGATGGATCTCCGCGGGTTGGCCCGTCGAGTACGGAGGTGGTGGCCGTTCGCCGCTGGAGATGAACGTGCTGAGCGAGCAGATGTACCTGTCGGGCGCACCCGTCGACGGGATCGGCGTCGCGAGTCTCGTCGCGCACACGATCCTGCTCGAAGGCACCGAATGGCAGAAGTCGACGATCGTCCCCGAGATCCTCTCTGGCGAGAAGATCACCGCACTGGGTTATTCCGAGCCCGAGTCGGGATCGGACGTGGCGGCCTGCGCCACGAAGGCGGTACGGGACGGCGACACCTGGACGATCAACGGCTCCAAGATGTTCACGACCCTCGCGCACGAAGCGAGCTACGTGTTCCTGCTCACCCGCACGAACCCCGATGTCGCCAAACACAAGGGTCTGACGATGTTCGTCGTCCCGCTCGACTCTCCCGGCATCGAGATCTCACCGGTGCACACCATGGGCGGCGAACGCACGAACATCACCTATTACGACGACGTGGTCGTCGACGACCGCTACCGGGTGGGCGCGGTCGACGGCGGCTGGGGTGTGATGATGACCGCGCTCGTGTTCGAGCGGAACTCGGCCTGGTACGGCGAGGCCGTGCGCCTTCTCGACCACGCGGTGCAATGGGCGGCGCGCACGCCCGGGGTGAACGGCTGTGCCACGATGCTCGGCGACCCGCTGGTCCGCGAGCGCATCGCGTCGGCAGCGATCGGGAACGAGGTCTCGAACCTCCTCGGATGGCGCGCCGCATGGCTCGCGTCCATCGGGACGCTCCCGAGCGTCGAGGGAACGATGGCGAAGCTGTTCACGACCGAGCACTACCAGCGTGCCGCGTCGGACCTCGTCGATCTGCTGGGTGCCGACGGCGTGCGCCGCCACGGCGACGCATCCGCCCCCGCGGATGGTTGGATCGAGGCGACCGAGCGACACTGCCAGGTCACCACGATCTACGGCGGCACCTCCGAGGTGCTTCGCGGCATCATCGCCCAACGCGGCCTCGGACTTCCACGATCGGGGTGACCCTCGCCGGTCGCGGGGCCACCCGGCTACCGTGTGGTCTCCGGCGGTGAGAAGGCGAGCCGACGCCGGGACCGGAGCGACCGATACGAAAGGTGACCGATTCCGTGACCCGCGCCATCGATTCGATCTTCGACACCGTGATCCGACGGAACCCCGGCGAAGCAGAGTTCCACCAGGCCGTCCACGAGGTACTCGATTCGCTCGAGCCGGTGTTCCGTCTCCGACCCGAACTCACCGAGGCGAGCCTCGTCGATCGTCTCTGCGAACCCGAACGACAGATCATCTTTCGCGTCCCCTGGGAAGACGACGACGGTCACGTGCACGTCAACCGTGGCTACCGCGTCGAGTTCAATTCGGCGCTCGGGCCCTACAAGGGCGGCCTTCGGTTCCGCGACTCGGTGAACCTGAGCATCATCAAGTTCCTCGGTTTCGAACAGATCTTCAAGAACGCACTCACCGGGCTGCCCATCGGCGGCGCCAAGGGCGGGTCGGACTTCGATCCGAAAGGGCGATCCGACCGGGAGATCATGCGTTTCTGCCAGTCGTTCATGACCGAGCTGCATCGCCATCTGGGCGAGTACACCGACGTCCCCGCGGGCGACATCGGGGTCGGGCGACGCGAGCTCGGCTACCTTTTCGGCCAGTTCAAACGGATCACGAACCGTTACGAGTCCGGCACCCTCACCGGGAAGGGCCTCGACTGGGGCGGCTCGCAGGTCCGGACCGAGGCCACCGGTTACGGCGCCGTGTTCTTCATGCAGGCGATGCTCGAAGCCCGTGGCGAGGCGATCGAGGGTCGCCGCGCCATCGTGTCCGGTGCCGGCAACGTCGCCCTGTACGCGATCGAGAAGCTGCAGCAGCTCGGGGCCGACGTCGTCGCGTGTTCGGATTCGACCGGCTACGTCGTCGACGAGGGCGGAATCGACCTCGAACTGCTCAAGTCGGTCAAGGAGATGGAGCGCGGCCCCGTTTCGGACTACGCGGATCGTCGACCCGGCAGTCGATATGTGGCCGGCCGGAAGGTCTGGGACGTCCCCGCGGAACTCGTGATCCCGAGCGCCACACAGAACGAACTCGACGAGGCCGGGTGCCGTTCGCTGGTCGCGAACGGGTGTGTGGCGATCGCCGAAGGAGCGAACATGCCCACGACGCCCGCCGGAATCCGGATCTTGGCCGAGGCCGGTGTGTTGTTCGGACCCGGCAAGGCAGCGAACGCCGGTGGCGTCGCAACGTCCGCGCTCGAGATGCAGCAGAACGCCAGTCGGGATTCGTGGAGTTTCGACTACACCGAGACACGCCTGGAATCCATCATGCGCAGCGTCC
>JAFDWI010000111.1 GCA_018268545.1 Actinomycetota bacterium | reverse complement strand
TCGTTCGTCGCGCGCACCCATGACATGGATCGGCAACACATGATGGACACGTTCCGTCGGGCGCACGACCACAAGGGCGCCGCGTTCGTCGAGATCTACCAGAACTGCAACGTCTTCAACGACGGTGCATTCGAGGCGATCACGGCGAAGGCGAACCGGGCCGAGATGCTCATCCCGCTCGAACACGGCAAGCCGATCGTGTTCGGGGAGAACGGCGAACACGGCGTCCGCCTCACCGGGCAGGGTAAGGCCGAGATCGTCGACACGAACGACGTCGGGATCGACAACCTCCTGGTGCACGACGAGCATCGCCCGAACCCCGGGCTGGCTTTCATGCTGTCGCGCCTTGCCCGCGGGCCGTTCGAACCGACGCCGATCGGCGTGTTCCGCGACGTCGATCGCCCCGACTACGGCTCGGAGATGGATCGCCAGTTGGTGGCCGCCCAAGCCGATCGTGGCCCCGGCGACCTTGCGTCGCTGCTCCGATCGCTGCCCCCCTGGGATGTCGCCTGACATTCGGACATCGAGGCCCGGCGTCGAACCCGGGCTCCGGGTGTCCGGGGCCGAGACCCGTCAATCCGTTGGACGCAGGACCGGACCGGTCCGGGGTTTGGGATGGAAGAACGTCGTCTTCGGCGGCATCCGGCGATGTTCGTGGGCGTTGCGTCGAATCTGGGAGACGGTCGCAGGCCGGAGGAGGAAGCCGTGTCCGGCCGCGCCGGTCGTCACGGCCCGGATGATCTCGGACGTTCCGTGCTGGTAGGTGATACGGGCGCCCGCCAGCCCGGCGAGTGCCGCCGCGAGGCGGCTCGAGTCGAGGTCGTCGACGTCGGTGAAGCGCGAGTCGATCGGCCGGAGGAACGTTCCCGAGCCGTCCGGGTGCACCCAGGTGAGTGCACCCGCCTCGGCCATCCGGCCCGTGGTGTCGGCGTCGACGACCTCGAAGTCGGTGAGGTCGAACCAGGTCGCCAGGTGCTCGCGCAGCGCGGTGTCGGACACGCCGTCGACGAGCCGATGGATCGGGCGCACGGTCAGTTCGTCTTCGGTCAACTCGACGACGAAGACCATGGCGTCGGCTGCACCGGCCGGGTCGTCGCCCGCAGCGGTGCGTTCGTCCCGGTAGGCCAGTGACGTCTCGTACCGGTGGTGTCCGTCTGCGATGACGATCGCCTGGGGCGCGACGAGTTCGGCGATGTGGTCGCAAGCAGCGGGATCGTCGAGGACCCAGAGGCTGTGGGTGACGCCGTCGGGATCGGACCAGGATTCATCGGGGTCACGGTCGAGACGACAGGCCTCGGTCAACCCCGAGGCGAGTGAGAGCCCCCAGATGGCCGACAGGTTGGTGCGGGTGGCGCGCAGCAGATCAAGGCGGTCCGATTTTGCTTTCGGCGTCGTGTGTTCGTGGGGGAGGATCGATCCCTCGTCGGGCCGGCTCAGCTCCAGGGCCCCGAGGACGCCCAGCGTGTGGACGGCCTCGCCGGATTCGTCGGTGTAGTCCATCCGATAGACGTAGAACGCCTCTTCGGTGTCTCGGACGAGCACCGCGTCGGCGAGCCAGCGATCGAGGGTGCGTGCCGCGTCGCGGTAACGATCGGGCCCTTCGGCTTCGTCCGGCAGGTCGACGCGGACGATGTTGTGCGGGTCGCGGGCAACGAGCGCGGAACGCGCATCCGCATCGATGACGTCATAGGGCGGCGCGGTGACCGCGTCGATCGAGCTGCGGGTGGTGTCGTATCGGATGCCGCGGAACGGCTTGAAGGTTGGCACGTCGAGTGTTCCTAGCAGAACGGACCGCGTGCCGAGCAGGCCGCCGGACGGAGCGTGTTGCAAACTTTTGCAAGCGCGCCCGGGGACGCGTACACTCGTCCCATGGCACAGAGCGACGTGTTCAAGCGCTACCTCGACGCAGGGGCGGCTTTCACCCAACTGACCCAGAAGCGAGCCGAGGCGATCGTCGCCGAGTTCGTCTCCGCGGGTGAGCTCCAGGCGGCGCAGGCCGCGGGCGCCGTCCAGGAGTTGGTGGATCGGAGCCGGGCGACGACCGAGGCGCTGGTCAAGCAGGTGCGTGACGAGGTCGCAGCGCAGATCCGATCGGTCGGGTTTGCGACGAAGGCCGACATCGATCGCCTCGAGAAGCGGATCGACGCGGTTACCACGGGCGGAGTGACCAAGGCCCCCGCGAAGAAGGCCCCCGCGAAGAAGTCGTCGGCCAAGAAGGCACCCGCCAAGAAGGCCGCGGCCAAGAAGGCCACGGCGAAGAAGTCCGCGCCGAAGCGCTGACGTCGGCCGGGATCGACATCACGACCCGACGCCGACCCCTCGACGCAGAACTGGTCGCGCGCGGCCTCGCGGCGGACATCGAAGAAGCACGGCGTGTCATCGCCGTGAGGCAAGTGCGCGTCGGCGGTGCGGTCGCCGAAAAGCCGACCCGGCAGGTCGCACCGTTCGAGCCGATCATCGTCGTGGAACCCCCTCGGTTCGTGTCGCGTGGGGGAGCGAAGCTCGAAGGTGCCCTGCAACGCTTCGGGGTCGATCCGACCGGGAGAACCGTGCTCGACGTCGGGTCGTCGACCGGGGGTTTCACCGACTGCCTGCTCGCCCATGGAGCCACGAAGGTCATCGCCGTGGACGTCGGCACCAACCAGCTCCACGAGCGTCTTCGTGCCGACACACGGGTCGTCGCTCGCGAACGGACCGACCTGCGGACGGTCGACCGTCGGGAACTTCCGCCGGAATGCGACCTGGTCACGGTCGATGTGTCCTTCATCTCCCTCGGCGGGCTCGCCCCGAAGCTCAGCACCTTGGCGGGGCCGTCGGGCGAACTGATCGTGCTGGTCAAGCCGCAGTTCGAGGCCACACGTCGTGAGGCCGACCGTGGTGCGGGAGTCATCATCGACCCGGCGGTCTGGCGTCGGGTGCTCACTTCGACGGTCGGTGCATTCGACCGCGCCGGAGCGGGCATGATGGGGGCCATGGTCTCCCCGATCCGAGGCGCGTCGGGCAACACCGAGTTCCTCGTCCATCTGGCCGTCGGGGCGCGTTCCGACGCGCTCCCGCCGGCAGACGTGCTCCTCGATGCCGCCGTCGCGGAGGCTCGTTGATGGGGACGATCGGGGTCGTTCTGCATCCCGCGCGGAAACTCGCGGGCGATCTCGCGCAGCTGACGATCGACTGGGCCGCAGCGCACGGGCACACGGTTCGGATCGACGACGCGGAAGCCCGGGGTTTCGGTCTGGCCGGCACGCACGTCGACGACGGGGTCTTCGCCGAGGGACTCGACGTCGCCGTGTGTTTCGGTGGCGACGGAACGATGCTCCGGACGGTGAGCCGGGTCGGGTCCCGAGGCGTGCCGATCCTCGGGGTCAACGTGGGTCAACTGGGCTACCTGAGTGCCGCAGAACCCGACGAACTGACCTCCGCGCTCGAGCGGTTCTTCGCCGGTGACTACCTGGTCGAGGAGCGGATGCTCGTCTCGGGACGGGTCGATCGCCGAGGCAACGAATCGAACGCATCGGTGGGTGCGGAGGCACTGAACGAGATTGTGCTGGAGCGCACCTCGGCCGGGCACACGGTGCGGATCGCGGTGCTCTTGAACGGCGAGTTCTTCACGACGTACGCCGCCGACGGACTGATCGTGGCGACGCCGACGGGGTCGACCGCATACTCCTTCAGCGCCCGCGGCCCGATCGTCGCCCCGTCACACCGCGCCTTGATCGTGACGCCCGTTTCCCCCCACATGCTGTTCGACCGGGCGCTGGTCCTGGGGCCGGAGACCGTCGTGAGGCTGGAGTTGACAGGATCGACGCCGGCGACGATCCGTGCCGACGGGCGGACCATCGCCGATCTCGAACCGGGTGACACGGTGGAGTGCACGGCTTCGACGCATCCGGCCCGGCTCGTCCGGTTCGACGGCAGCGATTTTGCACGTGTCCTGAAGTCCAAATTCGGACTCAACGATCGGTGAGGCGGACGTCGGGATGCTGCACGAGATCTCCGTCGAGAACCTCGGCGTGGTTGCCGAGTTGCATCTGGTCATGGGTGCCGGGATGACGGCCGTGACCGGTGAGACCGGGGCCGGGAAGACGTTGATCGTCGACGCGATCTCGCTGCTCGCAGGGGGACGGGCCGATGCCTCGGCAGTCCGCGAGGGTTGCGCTGAGGCGGTCGTCGAAGGCCGCTTCGTGCGGGGCGACGACGAGGTCGTCGTGCGACGGGTCGTCGTGGCCCACGGGAGATCACGCGCGTACCTGGATGGCCGGATGGCGACCGTCGCGGAGATCGCCGAGGTCGTCGCGCGCCATGTGGACCTCTACGCCCAGCACGCGCAGCACTCGCTGTTGTCGGTCGCCGGGCAACGCGCGGCACTCGATCGCTTCGCAGAGACCGACCTCGAGCCCCTTCGCGGCGCGCGATCGAAGCGGGATCGCCTCCGAGGGGACCTTCGTACACTCGGAGGCGATCCCGCCACGCGAGAACGGGAAGCGGAGTTGTTGCGGTTCCAGATCGCCGAACTCGATGCCGCGGCGATCGCCGATGCGAGCGAGGACGACCGTCTCGCCGAGGAACAGTCGATGCTCGGCAGCGTCCTGGAGGATCGACGTCGCGTCGCAGCGGCGCTCG
>JAFDWI010000110.1 GCA_018268545.1 Actinomycetota bacterium | reverse complement strand
GTCGGTCAACATCCACTACGACGAGTGGTTCAGCCAGGCCTCGATCGAGGAGAGTTCCGCGGTTGCCGAGGCCGTCGAGGAGCTGCGGGCCGAGGGCGTCGTCACCGAAGAGGACGGGGCGTTGTGGTTCGAGTCGAAGTCGTTCGGTGACCCCCGCGAACGCCGCGTGTTACGCAAGGCCAACGGTGACTACACGTACCTGGCCGGCGACATCGCGTATCACCGCAACAAGTTCATGGTCCGGAACTTCGACCGGGTGATCAACGTGTGGGGTGCCGATCACCACGGCCAGGTCGCCAGCCTCGAGGCGGGGGTCACGGCGTTGGGCATCGACCCCGGGCGCCTCGAGGTGCGGCTCGGCCAGATGATCTCGCTCACGAGTGGACGCATGTCCAAGCGGGCCGGCAACGTCGTCGACCTCGACGATCTCGTCGCGGACCTCGGCCCCGACGCGACGCGGTTGTTGTCGCTGCTCACCTCGATCGACCAACCCATCACGATCGACCTGGACAAGGTCCGCAGCACGAGCCGTGAATCGCCGGTGTACTACGTGCAGTACGCCCACACCCGGATCGCTTCGATCGGACGGGTGGCCGCCGAACGCGGTGTGACGCGCCTCCCGCTCGACCAGGTCGATCTGTCGCTGCTGGTGCACGATCGTGAGCTGGAGTTGCTGCGGTCACTCGAAGAACTCCCCGAGTTGGTCGCACTCGCGTGCGACGAGCGTGCCCCCCACAAGGTCGCCACCTGGGTGCGCGAGTTGGCCGATCGGTTCCACGGCTTCTACCACGACTGCTATGTGCTGGGCGACGACGTGCCGGCGGCGTTGACCCAGGCGAGGCTGTGGCTGGTCGAAGCAGCGCAGGTCGGTTTCAAGATCGGTCTGGACCTGCTGGGTGTGTCGGCGCCGGAGTCGATGTGAGCGCCGCGCCCGTCGAGCTTCGATTGCTGCCTGACTCGGCGAAGGTCGACGAGTCGGGTGGGTTGGAGATCGGTGGCCTACCGGTCGCCGAGCTCGCCGAACGGTTCGGCACGCCGTTGTTCGTCTACGACGAGGCACACTTGCGCGCCCGATGTGCCGAAGCGGTCGCGGCGTTCGGCCCGGGCGTGTCGTACGCGTCGAAGGCGTTCTGGTGCCTTGCGATGGCGCGTCTGGTCGTCGAAGAAGGCATGTCGGTGGATGTGTCCACCGGCGGTGAGTTGCACGTGGCGCTCGCCGCCGGCGTTCCCCCCGAACGCATCACGCTGCACGGCAACAACAAGTCCGACGACGAGTTGACGCGGGCGCTGACCGCCGGTGTGGGCCGGATCGTCGTCGATTCCTTCGACGAGATCGACCGGATCGAACGACTCGTGCCGATGCTGGGCTCGGCACCTCCCGCGGTGCTGCTCCGGGTGACCCCGGGGATCGAGGCGCACACGCACGAGTACGTGCGAACCGGGCAGAACGATTCGAAGTTCGGTTTCACGTTGTCGACCGGGCTCGCCGAGCGGGCGGTCGGGATGGCTGCGGCGTCACCGGCGATGGATCTCATCGGCATCCACGTCCACATCGGCTCACAGGTGTTCGTCGCCGATTTCTTCCGTGACGCGGTGAGCACGATCGCCGACTTCTTCGCTTCGGTCGGACTCCACGAACTGTCGATCGGCGGGGGGATCGGCGTGGCCTATGTCGCCGACGAACACGCCCCGACGATCACCGAATGGGCCGATGCCGTGCACGCCGCGGCGACAGCGTCCGGGCTCGGCGCGCACATCACCGCCGAACCGGGGCGGTCGATCGCCGCGGCGGCGGCGGTCACGCTGTACCGGGTCGGGACGATCAAGGAGCTGCCCGGTCTGCGCACGTACGTGTCGGTCGACGGTGGGATGTCCGACAACCCGCGCCCCGTGCTCTACGGCAGCGGCTACGAGGCGTTCCTCGCACGGGAGGTCTTGGCGCCGCGACCACGGACGGTCCGGATCGTGGGCAAGCACTGCGAGTCGGGTGACGTCATCGTCCCCGACGCGCAGCTACCCGAGGACGTCGCCGTCGGCGATCTGCTCGTCACGCCGGTCACCGGCGCGTACGGGCACTCGATGGCGTCGAACTACAACAAGGTGCCTCGCCCGGCGGTGGTGTTCGTCTCCGGTGGGGTCGCCCGCGAGGTCGTCCGTCGTGAGACATTGGACGACCTTCTCCGGCTCGACGTCGACGGCTGACACACGCGTCCGCCTCCGGGGCGTTCCGCAGGTGGGAGCCAACTACCGTTGCAGGTCATGACAGCACGGACGATCCGGGTCGGGATTCTCGGGAACGGCAACATCGGAGAAGCGCTCGTCGATCGGATCGAAGCGCAACGCGGTGACCTCGCCGCGCGCACCGGGATCGACCTGGAGATCGCGAAGGTGGCCGTGCGCACGATGGACGAGTTGCGGTCGACGCACCTGGCGGCCGACGTGGTGACGACCGACGCGATGTCGATCTGCGTCGACGAGGGCATCGACGTCGTCGTCGAGTTGATCGGTGGTGTCGAACCGGCACGGACGTTCGTCCTCGCCGCGCTCGGCGCGCACAAGCCGGTCGTCACCGCGAACAAGGCGCTGATCGCCGCGACCGGAACCGAGCTGTTCGACGTCGCGGTGTCCACGGGTGTCGACTTCCTGTTCGAAGCCGCGGTGGGCGGTGGTATCCCGATCATCCGACCGTTGCGTGAGTCGCTCATCGGTGACCGGATCACCCGGGTGTTGGGCATCGTGAACGGCACGACCAACTACGTGCTCACGCGCATGACCGAAGAGGGTTCACAGTTCGGTGACGTGCTGGCCGAAGCGCAGCGGCTCGGTTTTGCCGAAGCGAACCCGGCCGCCGACATCGGCGGGCACGACGCGGCGGCCAAGGCGGCGATCCTCGCGACGATCGCGTTCGGCACGACGGTCGTCGCCGACCAGGTGTACACCGAGGGCATCGACGACGTGGACGCGGAGCTGATCGATCGGGCGACCCGGCTGGGGTACGTGATCAAGCTGCTCGCGATCGTCGAGCGGGTCGACGATGGCGCCGACACGCAGACCGCGGTGCGGGTCCACCCGACGATGGTGCCCCTCGATCATCCGCTCGCTGCGGTGCGCGACAGCTTCAACGCCGTTTTCGTCCAGGGTGAGGCCGTGGACGACCTGATGTTCTACGGGCGCGGCGCGGGCGGTGGGCCGACGGCGACGGCGGTGCTCGGCGACGTGATCGACGCGGCCCGCAACCTGGTGAACGGCACGCATGCCGACGTGGGTCGGCTCGTTCCGGCCGAGATCCGGCCCATCGGTGAGCTCACGAGTGCCTACTATCTCGACCCCGAGGTGGTGGACCGTCCGGGTGTGCTCCGTGCGGTGGCCGAGGTGCTCGCCCGCCACGACGTGTCGATCCGGTCGCTCGAGCAGATCGACGCCGGTGGTGGTGCGCGGCTGATCTTCATCACCCACATCGCCCGTGAGGCCGACATCCAGGCCGTGCGGCGCGAACTCGCCGATCTCGACGTGGTCGTCGACGTCGGCCGTCTGGTCCGGGTGATCGCCGATGCCTGACGAACCGATGCGCTACGTCTCGACCCGAGGGGCGGCGCCGAGCCTCGGGTTCACCGATGTGCTGCTGCGCGGCCTCGCCGACGACGGTGGGCTGTACGTACCGGATCGGCGGCCGACCCAGGATCTCGCCGGGCTCGACTCGGGCGCGTCCTATGTCGACGTGGCCGTCCGGGTGATGTGGCCCTACGTGGCGGGCACGATCGATCGCGACGCGTTCGAGGCGATCGTCACCGAGGCGTACGCGACCTTCCGTGACCCTGCGGTGGTGCCGTTGCGTGATCTGGGCGACGGGCACTGGCTCGCCGAGTTGTTCCACGGCCCGACGCTCGCCTTCAAGGACGTCGCATTGCAGTTGGTCGGTCGCCTGTTCGACCACGAGCTGACCCGGCGAGGTGAGCGGGCGACGATCGTGGTGGCGACTTCGGGCGACACCGGTTCCGCAGCGATCGAAGGATGCCGGGGACGGTCCTCGCTCGACATCGTCGTGTTGCACCCTCACGGGCGGGTTTCCGACGTGCAGCGTCGCCAGATGACGACCGTGGACGAACCGAACGTGCACAACATCGCCGTCGAAGGCACCTTCGACGACTGCCAGGCGCTCGTCAAGGCCCTGTTCGCCGACCATGCGTTCCGTGACCGGGTCGGCCTGTCGGCGATGAACTCGATCAACTGGGCACGGGTGATGGCCCAGATCGTCTACTACGTCACCGCCCAGCGCACCCTGGGCGGACCGGCGGCCTTCTCGGTGCCCACGGGGAACTTCGGCAACATCCTCGCCGGATGGTTCGCCCGCACGACCGGCACACCGATCCCGCAGTTGGTGATGGGGTCCAACAGCAACGACATCCTCACCCGTTGGGCCGCGACGGGCGTGATGGAAACCACCGGCGTGCACCCGACGATCTCGCCGTCGATGGACATCCAGGTGTCCTCCAACGTCGAACGGCTGCTGTACGAGCTGTACGAGCGCGACGGCCGAGCTGTGGCCGACGCGATGGCGACGTTCGCAGATTCGGGCCGCCTCGACGTGGGCGTCGACCGGATGGCGCAGATGGCCGAGGTGTTCGACGCCGCCGCGTTCGACGACGACGCGACCCGCGCCGAGATCCGTCGGACCCACGATGCGACGGGTGTGCTGATCGATCCGCACACCGCGGTGGGACTCGCTGCGGCGCGGCGTTGTCGGCGTGACCCGGGGCTACCGATGGTCACCCTGGCGACGGCGCACCCGGCCAAGTTCCCCGACGCGGTCGAGGCCGCGACCGGCGTGCGGCCGCCGCTCCCGGACTTTCTCGACGACCTGCTTGAGCGGAACGAGCGATTCGACGTGTTGGCGAACGACCTGGAAGCGGTCCGGGCCCACATCCTCACCCACTCGAATGTCGGGGCGTGAAGTGCGCCATGCGCACTTGAGCGCGCTGCATTGCGCAAGCGCGGCCCGCGCCGTCCGCCGATCCGTGAATGTCGGGGCGCAAAGTGGCGTGGGCGCACTTTGCGCCCCGACATTCGAGGAGGAGGGCGAGCGAGGGTCGGCGGCGTGACTTCGGGTGTGGCGGTAGCGTGACGACCGTCACTGATCCCATCGAGCCTCGGAGGTCGACGTGAAGGTCGCTCTCACCGTCAACGACTTCATCGACCGTGCAGTCACCGTCTACCCCGATCGCATCGGTGTCGTGGACGAGCCGGATCAACCGGCGGAATCGTGGGGGTCGCTCACCTACGCGCAGATGGGTGAGCGCGCCCGCGCCCAGGCAGCCGCGCTCGACGCGCTCGGGGTCGCCCAAGGGGAGCGGGTGGCGATGGTGTCGCACAACGCCGCCCGGTTGCTCACCGCGTTCTACGGCGTATCGGGATACGGGCGGATCCTCGTGCCGATCAACTTCCGGCTTTCGGCCGCCGAGGTGTCCTACATCGTCGAACACTCGGGTGCTTCGATGCTGCTGGTCGACCCCGAACTCGACGAGGCGCTCGGTGACGTGACATGCGCCCGCCGCTATGTGATCGGTGCCGAATCCGATGACGAGCTCTACCGGTTCGACACCGAACCGGAACCGTGGCGCACCCCCGACGAGGACCAGGCCGCCACGATCAACTACACCTCGGGGACGACCGCCCGACCCAAGGGTGTGCAACTCACCCATCGCAATTGCTGGGTGAACGCCTCCACGTTCGGTTGGCAGGCGTCGGTGAGCGACCGGGACGTCTACCTGCACACGCTGCCGATGTTCCACTGCAACGGCTGGGGCATGCCCTATGCGACCACCGGCATGGGAGCGACACAGGTTGTCATCCGCAAGATCGACGGTGCCGAGATCCTGCGCCGGGTCGACGCGCACGGTGTGACCCTGTTGTGTGGCGCGCCAGCAGTGGTCAACATGGTGCTCGACGCGGCCGCCACCTGGGACGGACCGGTGCCAGGGCAGGGCCGGACCCGCATCGTGGTGGCCGGTGCGCCGCCCCCCAGTCGCACGATCGAACGGGTCGAGGCCGACCTGGGTTGGGAGTTCATCCAGATCTACGGGTTGACCGAGACCGCGCCGCTGCTCACCATGAGCCGTGGTCGTGCCGAATGGGACGACCTTCCCGCGGACGAGCGGGCCCGGAACCTCATGCGAGCCGGTGCTCCCGCGATCGGCGTACGCATGGCGGTCGACGAGCATGGCGAGGTGCTCGCCCGGTCGAACGTGGTGATGGGTGGGTACTGGGATCAACCCGACGCGACCGCCGAGGCCATGCGCGATGACTGGTTCCACACCGGCGACGGCGGCTACGTCGACGACGACAACTACGTGGTGATCTCGGACCGCAAGAAGGACGTGATCATCTCCGGTGGTGAGAACGTGTCGTCGATCGAAGTCGAAGACGCCGTGTTCAGCCATCCCGCGGTCGCCGAGGTCGCGGTCATCGGGATCCCCGATGACAAGTGGGGCGAACTGGTCACCGCGCTGGTCGTGCTCGCCTCGGGCGCCGAGGCGACCGAGGACGACATCATCGCCCACACCAAGACCCGACTCGCGGGCTACAAGTGTCCCAAACGCGTCGAGTTCCGCGACGAATTGGCCCGAACCGCCACCGGCAAGCTCCAGAAGTTCAAGTTACGCGCGCCGTTCTGGGAAGGCCGAGAGCGCCAGGTGAGCTGACCTGCTCGGGTCGTCGTGTCGACGCACCCGAGCGAGCCGCCGAGAACGTCTCGAACGTTCAGACGCTCAGAGTTGCGCGAGTGCCTTCGGCGTCCATTTCGGCCACCTCGGCGGGTAGTCAGGCACTCCGTGGCGGTACGAAGCAACTTCTTCGGGGCCTTCGAGTCGGGCGTTGTCGTAGAAAACCGCACGGTGGCAGAGCGGGAACGCTTGGACCACCATCGGCCAGACGCGTTCGTAGCGTCCGGCGAGCTTTCCCGAGGGAACCGAATGCCCTCCGGCCGCGACCCGAGCAGCAACCCGAGGACCGGACAGTTCCAGCGGGATCATGATGACGTGGAGCACGACGTCATAGCCCGCGGCGACGGCCTCGACGACAAGGTCGAGTTTGGAACCGTGGGAGAACACCGTCTCGGTACAGAAGTCGGAGTTCGCCGCTATCAGCGTCGAGCGGAGCTGGGCCGCGATGCGGCCGGCCTCGTACGCGTGGCTGCTCGCATCGCCCCCGAACCGTTCGGCCGCGATCACGTCAGCGTTCACGAACGGTAGGCCCGGGCGCTCCGGTGCGATGATTCGTGCGAAAAAGGTCGACTTTCCCGCGCCGTTCGGGCCGACGATCAGATCGAGCCGGCTCACGACCTCTGGCGTTCGCTGCCGGGCGCCATCTGGACGACTCGACCGTCGTCGTCGAGGTACACCGCGGTCTTTCCGTCGTCGTGGGCATCCTGCCCGAACTGCGCGGCAGCGACCCGTCGAGACAGGTCGGCGTCGATGAGCGAATGGGCGATTGCTCGTTGCTGGGGCGGCAGGGTCGAGAACGGGGCCCGGCCGGTCACCACCGCGAGTGTCATCCGGCTTGTCGCCGTGGTGGATCGTTCGACCTGCATGCCGACGCGGACCCAGTAGTTGATCTGTTCGCTGGTCGATCGATGCTCGTCGCGCGCGACTGCTGCGGCAGCCGTCGAGACGTCCTCACTGATCCTGGTCGGAATCGTTGCCATCGGCCTGCCCATCTGAAGCGTCGGAGTGCTGTAGCAGAATGATACACGCCACGGTCGTCAAATGACCCGGTGGACGCTTGTGGCTCGCTTGGCCGGTTGCTCACCAGCGTGACGCGCAAAGGGCTTGGCGGCGCGGACCGACCGGTATGTCGTTCGGCCGAGTTCTCGGTACCATCGCGCCGCATGGATGCAGCGGAGCATCGCCGACGGACCCGTGACGCGTACGAACGCCTCGCTCCGGTGTGGTCGGC
>JAFDWI010000010.1 GCA_018268545.1 Actinomycetota bacterium | reverse complement strand
GGGCGTCGTGGGGTTGCGTCGGGCACGGGTCCGGGTGCCGGCGGTGTTCGTCGTGTTGGCCGTCGCGGTCTGGTATTGCACGTGGCAGTCGGGTGTCCATGCGACGATCGCCGGGGTCGCGCTCGCGTTCGTGACACCGTTCGAAGCGACGCGCGCGGGCTCGACGCGGCCACCGGCGGATGTGCTGCTCGAGCGGTTGCACCCGTGGAGCAGTTTCGTCGTCGTGCCGTTGTTCGCGTTGTCGAATGCGGGGGTCGCCCTGGGTGCCGAGGCGACTCCCGGATCGGCTCGGATCACCCTCGGGATCGTCGTGGGGCTCGTGGTGGGGAAGTCCGTCGGGGTCACGCTCGCATCGTGGAGTGCGGTACGCATCCGTTGGGCGGTGTTGCCCGACGGGGTTCGTTGGCCACAACTCGCCGCAGCGGCGATGTTGGCGGGGATCGGTTTCACGATGTCGTTGTTCATCACCGATCTCGCGTTCTCGGGCCACGAGGCCGCGTTGTTCGCCGACGCGGCGAAGCGCGCGATCCTGCTCGCTTCGGTCGTCGCGGCCCTGGCCGGTTCGGCGGCGTTCGTGGTGCTCGCTCGCCGTCGCGTCGAAGCCTGAGGGACCTCAGCGGTACGGCGCGAGTTCGCGTCGGGCGATCGAGCGCTTGTGGACCTCGTCGGGCCCGTCCGCGAGGCGCAGGGTGCGCAGTCCGGCGTACATGCGGGCGAGCGGGAAGTCCTCGGACACACCGCCGCCGCCGAAGGCCTGGATCGCGCGGTCCACGACCCGCAGCGCGACGTTCGGCGCGACGACCTTGATCGCCGCGATCTCGGTCTGGGCGCCCTTGTTGCCGACGGTGTCCATCAGCCACGCGGCTTTCAGGGTGAGCAGCCGCGCCTGTTCGATCTCGATCCGACTCGTCGCGATCCATTCCTGGATCACGCCCTGTGCGGCGAGCGGCTTGCCGAACGCGACCCGGTTCGAGACCCGTTCGCACATCAGCTCGAGTGCGACCTCGGCGGCGCCGATGCACCGCATACAGTGGTGGATCCGGCCCGGTCCGAGGCGGGCCTGGGCGATCGCGAAGCCCCCGCCGGGTTGTCCGAGCACGTTCGACGCCGGCACCCGCACGTCGGTGAAGGTCATCTCGCAGTGGCCTTCACGGTCGGTGTACCCGAACACCGGCAGGTTGCGGATCACCTCGACGCCGGGGGTGTCCATGGGCACCAGCACCATCGACTGCTGCAGGTGGCGCGGTGCGGCCGGGTCGGTCTTTCCCATGACGATCAGGATCTTGCAGCGGGCGCTCGCGGCCCCGGAGATGAACCATTTGCGCCCGTTGATGACGTAGTCGTCGCCGTCTCGTTCGATGGAGCATTCGATGTTCGTCGCGTCCGAGGATGCGACAGCGGGTTCGGTCATCGCGAAGGCCGATCGGATCTCTCCTGCGAGCAGCGGTTGGAGCCAGAGTTGTTGCTGTTCGGGTGTGCCGAACATGGTCAGGATCTCCATGTTCCCGGTGTCGGGCGCCGAGCAGTTGCAGACCTCCGAGCCGAACTCGTGGCGGCCCATGATCTCGGCGAGCGGCGCGTAGTCGAGGTTCGAGAGCCCGTCGTTCCATTCGGTCGAGTGGGGCAGGAACAGGTTCCACAGGCCTCGTGACCGTGCCTCGACCTTGAGATCCTCGATGATCTGCGGGTGGTGGTGGGGGTCACCCGATGCGGCCATCTGTTCGTGGTAGGTCGCTTCGGCCGGAGCGACCCGTTCGTCCATGAACGCGGTCAGCGAGGCCGCGAGTTCCGCCGACTTTTCCGAGAGTGCGAAGTCCATCGCGCCGACGGTAGCGGTTGATCGGCGATCGTGCACCGGAGCGGGATCCGGCGGTTGCAGTTGACAATGGTCACCTGCTTTGCCTTATCTATCCCGACATGTCCAAACCACTCGTGATCGTCGAATCCCCCGCGAAGGCCCGGACCATCGCGGGTTTCCTGGGTGGTGACTACGAGGTGCTCTCCTCGGTCGGCCACGTCCGGGACCTGGCCGCGAAGGGCCTGAACGTCGACGTCGACGATGGTTTCAAGCCCACCTACGAGGTGTACGCGAACAAGAAGGACGTGATCCGCCAACTCAAGGCGGCGCTGAAGGATGCGAGCGAGTTGTATCTCGCAACCGATGAGGACCGTGAAGGTGAGGCGATCTCGTGGCATCTGCTGGAGATCCTCAAACCGAAGGTTCCGGTCAAGCGGATGGTGTTCCACGAGATCACCCCGCAGGCGATCGAGGCGGCGGTCGACAACTGGCGGGACATCGACTATGGGTTGGTGAACGCGCAGGAGGCTCGACGGATCGTCGATCGGCTGTTCGGATATCCGGTGTCCGAGGTGATGTGGCGCAAGGTTGCGACGGGCCTCTCGGCGGGACGGGTGCAGAGCCCGGCGGTGCGTCTCGTGGTCGAACGTGAGCGTGAGCGGATGGCGTTCGTCGCCGCGGACTACTGGGATCTGGATGCGTTGTTCACCGACGATCCGTCGTTCACGGCCTCGTTGGTGGCCGTCGACGACGAGCGGGTCGCGTCGGGCAAGGATTTCGACGCCCGGGGTCAGGCGACGACCGCCGGGGTCCGGGTGCTGGATGGGGCCGCTGCGGCCACGTTGGTCGCCGATCTCGAGGCGCCGGGTACGGCGTGGACGGTCCGTTCGGTGACCGAGAAGCCGTTCACGTCCCGGCCGAAGCCGCCGTTCATGACCTCGACGTTGCAGCAGGAGGGTGGCCGGAAGCTGCGTCTGTCGGCTGCGCAGGTCATGCGGGTCGCGCAGGGTCTCTACGAGCGCGGGTTCATCACCTACATGCGAACCGATTCGACGAACCTGTCCCAGACCGCGCTCGATGCGGCCCGGTCCCAGGCGCGTGAGTTGTACGGCGACGCGTACGTGCCGGACAAGCCACGGATCTACGCCCGCAAGGTGAAGAACGCGCAGGAGGCGCACGAGGCGATCCGCCCGGCGGGCGATCGGTTCCGCACCCCCCGTGAGGTCGCGGGCGAACTCTCGGGTCAGGATCTCGCGCTCTACGACCTGATCTGGAAGCGCACGGTCGCGTCGCAGATGGCCGACGCGTCGGGGTTGACGGTGTCGGCCCGGATCGGTGGTCGCACCGCGGCGGGACGTGACGCGGTGTTCGCAGCCTCGGGACGCACGATCACCTTCCCCGGGTACATGCGTGCGTACGTGGAGGGTTCCGATGATCCGGACGCCGCGCTCGATGACCGGGAGACGTTGCTTCCGCCCCTGTCGGAAGGTCAGCGGCTCGCGTCGCCGGACCTCGAAGCCAAGGGTCACACCACCTCTCCCCCCGCGCGCTACACCGAGGCCTCGTTGGTCAAACGCCTCGAAGAGCTCGGTATCGGACGCCCCTCGACGTACGCCTCGATCATGCAGACGATCCAGGACCGCGGGTACGTGTGGAAGAAGGGCACGGCGCTGGTTCCCACGTGGACGGCGTTCGCGGTGATCAACGTGCTCGAGCAGCATTTCGGTGACCTCGCCGATTATGCGTTCACCGCGCGCCTCGAGGACGATCTCGACGAGATCGCCGCGGGGCGCAAGGAACGCGAGAGCTGGTTGCACGATTTCTGGTTCGGTGACGGTGCGTCGGGGTTGTCGCAACTGGTGGCGAGCGCCCCCGAGGGCATCGATGCCGCTGCGGTCAACACGATTCCGATCGGTGTGGACGCCGACGGTGTGCCCGTGGTCGTCAAGCCGGGCAAGTTCGGCCCGTACGTGAAACGGGGCGAGGAGACCGCCTCGGTGCCCGACGACATCGCACCCGACGAGATGAGCGTGGAGCGCGCGCTGGAGTTGTTGGCCGCGCCGAGCGGGGACCGTGAACTCGGCACGGACCCCGAGTCGGGCCTGACGGTGTATGCCAAGGCGGGACGCTTCGGCCCGTACGTGCAGCTCGGCGAGCTGCCCGAGAAGGGGACCAAGGGCCCCAAGCCCAAGACCGCATCGTTGTTCAAGGAGATGGACCCGGCGACGGTGACGCTCGACGAGGGGTTGCGTCTGCTGTCGTTGCCCCGCGTCGTGGGCGTGGACCCCACCGATCCGGAGGCGACGCCGATCACCGCGCAGAACGGCCGGTACGGCCCGTATCTGGCGAAGGGGACCGACAGCCGGAGCTTGGAGACCGAAGCCCAGTTGTTCACGGTCACCTTGGACGAGGCCTTGGCGATCTTCGCGGAGCCCAAGCGCCGCCGTGGTCAGGCGAAGGCTGCGGCACCGTTGCGCGAGTTGGGCGACGATCCGGCGAGCGGCAAGCCGGTGCTGCTCAAGGACGGCCGGTTCGGACCGTATGTGACCGACGGGGTCACGAACGCGTCGCTCCGAAAAGGCGACCGTCCCGAGGAGATCACGATCGAACGCGCGGCGGAGTTGCTCGCGATTCGCCGCGAGAACGCGCCGGCCAAGAAGAAGGCCGGCGCGAAGAAGGCTGCGGCCAAGAAGAAGGCGCCCGCGAAGAAGGCTGCGGCCAAGAAGAAGGCGCCCGCGAAGAAGATTGCGGCAAAGAAGGCGCCGGCCAAGAAGAAGGCTCCGGTGAAGAAGGCCGCGTCCGAGTAGCTCGAGTCGGCCGGCCCCGCCGTCCTGGCAGAGGGCTCATGTTGCCTGACACGGCACTAGATTCGGCGCCCGTGTCGAATGCGGAGGCGCCCACAGTCGGTTCACGCGGTCGGTTCATCGTCTTCGAGGGCGGCGAAGCGTGTGGCAAGTCCACCCAGGCGCGTCTGCTCGCCGATCGGTTGGGAGCGGTCCTGACCCGCGAGCCGGGCGGCACTCCGCTGTCGGAGCGGTTGCGCGACGTGCTGCTCGACCCGGCGACGGGCGAACTCGACCCTCGCACCGAGTTGTTGTTGATGGTCGCGGCGCGTGCGGAGCATGTGGCACGGGTGATCGCTCCGGCACTCGCGTCGGGGCGTGATGTGGTGTGCGATCGTTTCTCGGCGTCGTCGGTCGCCTATCAGGCGTACGGCCGCGGGCTCGACCCCGACGAGGTCGCGCGGGTGTCCAATTGGGGCTCTGTCGGCGTCGAACCGGATCTCGTGGTACTGCTCGAGGTCGACGACGCGACGCGGGATCGTCGCCTGGGTCTCGACCGGGACCGCCTCGAAGACGCCGGGGAGGACTTTCACGCGCGTGTCCGGCAAGGTTTCCGGGCGCTCGCGACGGCCGACCCGGATCGATGGGTGGTCCTCGACGGAGGGCAGCCGATCGACGTGATCGCCGCGTCGGTCTCCGACGCGGTCGACCGAACGGCACGCCGGTCCCGCGCGGGGTGAGCGAGCGGTTAGATTCGGCCCATGGCGAATCAGATGAAGTGCGGGCTCCCTGCGACGCGTGTCCGGTCGCGTCGGGGTATCGGAGCAGTGTCCACCGGGCTGGTTGCGATGGTGTTGGTCGTCGCGTCGTGTTCCAAGTCGGTTTCGACAGGCACGTCGGGATCATCGACCACCTCCCACGCGCAGTCGACGACGACCACGACGGCGAAGTCGACGTCGACGACCAAGGCGTCCAAGGCGGTGACGTCCGCCGATCTGGAGAAGCTGCTTCCCAAGGCGGCCGACGTCGGCGGCGACTATCGCGTGGTGTCCGGCACCGATGGTAAGAGTTCCAGTGAGGATGCGGCCATCGACGATGCGATCAAGCAGGCATGTCCGGAGCTGGCCGACGTGATGAAGGCCCCGAAGGACTCGGCGTCGGATCCGAACACGGTCAGCCGGGACTTCGACACCGAGGACGGCCGCAGCGTGGGCGTCGAGCTCAAGGCGGGCCTGAAGTCCTCGAGCGTGCCGGATCGGGCGGCGATGAAGAAGCTCGTCGACGGTGTCTCCAAGTGTGGGACGGTCAAGTTCGACTCGTCGGGGATCTCCTTCTCGGGCACGTTGTTGATGCAGGCCGACGATTCGATCGGTGACTTCGGTGCAGTGCTGAAGATGACCTGGACGGGGGTGAGCGACGAACTGCCCAAGCCGCTCGTCATCGACGCCCTCATCCGCATGGTCGCGGTCGGCGACGTCGGCGTGACGATCTCCGCGTTCGGCGGGGTCGACACGACGACGATGGAAGGGATCCCGGTCGATGCGGACATCGTGGATCGGCTTGCCAAGGATCTCGCGGGTTCGGTCGGGTCGCTCCAGGGGTCCTGATCCCATGTCGGCCCGGGCGGTGTGTGCCGCTCCGGGCCGAACCACATCCGTTGTGCGTCGAGACGGCGGCTGGTATGTTTCGGTCGTGATCAGATGGTCTCGGCGGTCCCGTCTTGCGTGCTGCGTGGTGACGATGCTGGTCGCGTCGTCGTGTTCGACGACCGTCGGTGCCGGCCACGGCCCGACCACCTCCTCCCTTCCCGACTTCGGCGGGGCGGCGTCGACGGCGCCACCCACGACCGCGGCACACGCGGTGACGAGCGCACAGCTCACCGCATTGTTGCCGACCGCGGATGAGATCGGTGTCGGCTACGTCGAGGTTCCCGACGACGGTTCGACGAGCCAGTCGGACAAGGACTGGGATGCCGCGGTCAAGGACGCGTGTCCCGAGTACTACAAGTTGACCACCAAGTCGTCGCAGCTGTTCACGGTCGCCTACAGCACGGCGGGGTCCCAGGGTGACATCGACGTCGGACGCCTGTTCGAAGATCCTATTTCTCGGCGGGTCGCGGTCGAACTCGGTGACGGCAGCGATTTCCTCATGACCGACTCCCAGCTCGAGAAGCTGATCGAGGCGATCAACGAATGCAAGACCATCACGGTTCCCGACCCGGCCGTGAGTGGCCAGATCGACATGACCCTGGATGCCACGCCCGACCACCACTACGGCGACGAGGGTCTGGTGATGACGATGAACATGACCGTATCCGGTGGCAAGCTCGCCGGGCAGGTCTCGATGGTCGGTCACGTCCGCATGTTCCAGACCCACGCCGTGTACGTGTCGATCACGACCGTTGACGGGATCGATCCGCTCACCGGGCAGGTCGTCCCGGTCGACTACAACCTGGAGTCCCGTCTGGCGCAGCGGATCCAGAGCGACATCGGCCGCCTCCAGGGCAACTGAACGCTCCGGTCGGATCGTGGCGACGCACGGGGCCGCCGCGGGCGGCTCGCTTCGCCCGTCGGGTCGGATTCGATTAGATTTGCGCGTTCCCGTGCCCGGGTAGCTCAGTCGGTAGAGCAATTCACTCGTAATGAATAGGTCAGGAGTTCGATTCTCCTCCCGGGCTCCATGGCGACCGCCGCGACCTTCGAAGGTGATGCGGTGACCGGGTGGGACCTGGTGCCCGGCCAACCGGCTGCGTTGCAGCGTCTGCGCGCGGCGGTCGAGCATCCGGTGCACGCGTACCTGTTCGTCGGCCCGGAAGGGTCCGGCAAGCGCGCGGCGTTGCGTGCGTTTGCCGGGGAGTTGTTCGCCGCGTCCGCGGCGTCGCCGGAGTCGGCCGAGCGACACCGCCGCCTTGCTGCGGCCGAACATCACCCTGATCTGGTCGTGATCGAACCGGACGGTGCGATCTTCCGGGGCGGGCGCGGCGGCACCGACGGTGAGACCGAGGCGTCCGCGGTGATCCGTGAGGCGTTCGGGTCACCAGTGGAGGCGAACCGGAAGATCGTCGCGGCGATCGGGTTCGACTCGGCGAACGACACCGCGGTCGGCGCGCTCCTCAAGACGATCGAGGAGCCACCGGATCGCACCGTGATCGTGTTGGTGGCGCGGAACGTCCCACCGAGCCAGTCGGCGATCGCGTCACGTTGTGTGCGCATCGACTTCTCGGCCCTGGATCCGACCGTGTTGCGTGCGGTCCTGATCGGCGAGGGGGTCGACCCCGAGCGGGCGGACCTGGCGGTCGCTTCGGCCGGGGGGAGCCTGGAGCGGGCCCGGATCCTGGCCACCGACGACCGCCTCGGGTTGCGCCTGGATGCCTGGAAGGCCGTTCCGGTGCAACTGGACGGGACCGGGGCGACGGCGACCCGTCTGGTCGGTGAACTGCGGGCGATGCTCGACGATGCCTCCGCCCCGGTCGTGGCCGCGCACGCAGCCGAACTCGCCACCTTCGACGACGAGGTCGAGGCGTACGGCATGACCGCGACGGTGGGGCGACGCAAATCGTTGGCCGCGCGGCACAAACGCATCGAACGCCAGAGTCGCCTGAGCGAGTTGCGCCTGGGCTGCACGGTGCTCTCCCGGGTCTACCTGGACGCGGCGGTCGACGCGCCCGGCCCGGGGCCGCTGCTCGACGCGGTCGATGCGATCGGCCGAACCGCGACGGTGTTGGCGATGAACCCGAACGAGGAGTTGGCGCTCACGGTGCTGTTCTGGGACCTTCCGTCGCTGGGCGCACGCCGCGGGTAGGGTCGGCGCCGATGGCAGACCAGGCGAATTTCGAGGAAGCCGCGATGCCACTGATGTCGTCGCTGTATTCCGCGGCGCTGCGGATGACGCGCAACCCGGCCGACGCGGAGGATCTGGTTTCCGAGGCGTACCTGCGGGCCTACCGGGGCTTTGGTGGGTTCACCGAGGGCACGAACCTCAAGGCGTGGATGTACCGGATCCTCACCAACACGTTCATCAACACCTACCGGGCCAAGCAGCGGCGACCCGCCGAGACCGAATTGGACGATCTGGAGGACCTGTACCTGTATCGACGGGTGCAGGGCGCGGCCGGTCAGGGTCTCGGCGTGAGCGCCGAGGACAACCTGATGAGCCGCCTCGGCGACGGCGAGGTGGTCGAAGCGTTGGAGTCGTTGCCGGAGAATTTCCGGATCGCCGTGTTGCTCTCCGACGTCGAAGGGTTCTCGTATGCCGAAATCGCCGACATCCTGGACGTGCCGATCGGTACGGTGATGAGCCGGTTGCATCGTGGAAGAAAAGCACTGCAGAAGGCGTTGTACGACTACGCAGTCGATCGAGGAATCACGGGTGACCGTTTCGCCCCGCCCAAGGAACCGGCATCTCAATGAGTGAACACAGCGACTTCGATGATCCTTCGGCGGCCGACCGGTTCGACACGATGCCGGCCCCGGTCGGGTTGTGTGCCGAGGGTATGTCCGAGCAGGACTGCCGTGAGGCACTGCGGGACCTGTACGAGTACCTCGACGGGGAGCTCACCGTCGAACGTCGCGAGCGGATCCGCCTGCACGTCGAGGCGTGTGGGGGATGCCTGTCGGCGTACGACTTCGAGGTCGAACTGCGTCGGTTGATCGCCCGCACGTGCCAGTGTGAGGCGCCCGAGGCGCTGCGGGAACGGGTCGCTCGGGCCTTGCGCGACTGCGACGACGACGGCGGCCGACGCGTCGAGACGTGACGTGCCGGGTCGGTGCGGTCGGCCCCGGGTTGGGATCGGTCCCTCGTGGGGGCGATAGGGTGGCGGGATGGTCGTTCTCGGAGCTGTGGTCTGGACGTTCTGGATTGCGCCGTTCATCGTCGCCGGGGTCATCGCATTGTTGGCGGTCCTCGGGATCGGCTACCTGGTCAAGGTGGTACGCCCGCAGTACCCGCCGGGCAAGTTCCCGCTTCCCGGCCCGCTTCGCCGCCGCTGACCTGTTCGTCGCGCCTTCGGAGATGGGGGTTCCGTCGTGCCTGAGGTGATCGACTGGGCCACCGCGGAGTCCGTCGCCGTCCGGTCGGTGGGGATCGAGCCGTTCTCGCGTTCGTACCATTACGCGTCGTTGACCCCGGATTTCGAACGTTTCACGGTCGAGGCCGAAGCGGCGGTCGCCGCCGAGACGGGGTTGGTGAGCCTGGCGGGCGCGGCGCGTGCCCGGGTCACCGATCGGCCCGGGTGGGTGCGTGCGAACGTGGCGTCGTTCCAGCGGTTGTTGCGCCCGTTGAGTGACCGTCTGGGAGAGCGCATGGCGGCGGGGCCGGGTGCGTCGTTGGCCCGACGGGTCGCCGGCGCCGAACTCGGGATGTTCCTGGGTTGGATGTCGCGGCGGGTGCTCGGCCAGTACGACCTGCTGGTCATCGAGGACGAGAACCCCGAAGATCAGGACATCGTGTACTTCGTGGGACCGAACGTGTTGAGCCTCGAGCGACGGTTCGCGTTTCCGCCCGAGGAGTTCCGTCTGTGGTTGGCGTTGCACGAGTTGACGCACCGGGCGCAGTTCACCGGTGTGCCGTGGATGCGGGAGCATTTCCTCGGTCTGGTCGAGACGACGTTCTCGGCGCTCGACCCGGACCCGGGCCGGATCCTCGCCAGTCTCAACCGTGCGGTCGACGAGTTCCGCCACGGTCGGAACCCGCTCGACGACGGCGGCCTCGCGGTGGTGTTCGCGTCGCCCGAGCAGCGTGACGCGCTCGAGCATCTGAGCGGTCTGATGAGCCTGCTCGAAGGCCACGGCGACGTGACGATGAACCGTGCGGGTGCCGCCGAGATCCCGAGCGCGGATCGTTTCCACCGGATCCTGCATGCCCGGCGCACCCAGGTGAACCCGCTGATGAAGCTG
>JAFDWI010000109.1 GCA_018268545.1 Actinomycetota bacterium | reverse complement strand
GGTCAACCTCGCCTGGAACGTCGGACGCAGCCTCGTGAACGATCAGGTCCATCCGATCGAATTGTGCCGGGAGGACGCCCGATTGATCTGGGGGCCTCCCGCGGAACGTCAACCGTCCGAGGCGCCGGACGTTCCCGACGAGTCGTGAGGTGCCCGTGGGTGTCGCCGGGAGGCGACGGTCTCACGGGATCCGTTCGTGCAGGTGTGCGGCGGTGGTGCCGCCGAAGTCGATCGGGTCGAGCCCGAGCTTGGCGTGGTCCCAGGAGCGGATCCGTTCCACGTCGAAACGGACCGCGACCCGCTTTTGCAGCATGAACTCGACGAGTGGCCGCAACTCTTCGGTGTAGGGCCCGTTGTAGCGCTCCCAGATGCTCACCCCGACGTCCCAGAGTGCGTCGGGGTCGTCGACGATCACGCCTCGCCCTTCCATCGACACGCCACGGAGCTGGTCGTAGGTCTCGCCGTCTTCCAACAGGACGCTCAGCGTGGGGTCGCGGCGCAGGTTCGTGGCCTTCTGGGATTTCGCCTTGGTCTCGAACCAGATGATCCCGTCGATCACCGCGTACCACATCGCAACGACGTGCGGGCGCCCCTGCGCACCGAGTGAGGCCATCACGGCGGTGCGATGGTGCTCGACGTAGTCGATGATCTCGGCGTCGGTCATGGCGACCTGGCTGCGCTGGTTCTGGCCCATCGGCCGAGGCTAATCGTCGAGCGAACGCCGGTACGCTCGCACCGCGAAGGGGGCGCATGCCACGGTGATCGCCACGATCCACCCGACCGTGTAGGGGATCGGGTGGACGACCGGCCAGGGCGAATTGGCCGTCGGGACCGACGCCGGGTTGCCGAACAGGTGCCGGAGCGAATCCGCGAGGGTCGAGATCGGGTTCCACTGGGCGACCACCCGGAGTACGCCGGGCATCGATTCCGGTGGCACGAAGGTCGACGCGACGAACGTCGCGGGGAAGAGCACCGCGAAGGCGATGCCGTTGACACCTTCGGGGGTTTGCACGAGGCTGCCCAACAGGATCCCGATCCAGATCATCGCGAACACGAACGCCAGCATGAGCGCGTATGCCTCGACGGCGTGGACGAGTCCGGCCCGGATCCGCCAGCCGATCGCGAGCCCGGTGATGGTCATCAGCACGACGGGCAGGGTCGCTTTGATGAAGTTGGCGAGCGCGTAGCCGCCCAGTACCGTTCCCCGGCCGATCGGCAGGGAGCGGAACCGGTCGACGATCTCGTTCTTGCGATCGTTCGCGATCGACAACGCGACGCCGAACGTCGCGAACGCGAGGGTCTGGGCGAAGATCCCGCCCATGAGGAATTCGCGGTAGCTGCCGCCGCCGGGTGGTTTGATCGCTCCGCCGAACACGAAACCGAACATGAGCACGAACATGACGGGTTGGATCGTCGCGTCGCTGAGCTGTTCGGGTTGGCGCCGCATGTGGATCAGTCCGCGGCGCGCGATCACCCACGAATCGTGCAGTGTCCCCCGGGGTTCGTGCAGGGTGGTGCCGGTGTCGGCAGTGGATTCGAGTGTTTCGGTCATTCGGCGGGCCGCCCGGTGAGCGCGAGGAACACCTCGTCGAGTGTCGGTTGACGGAGCGCGAGGTCTTCGACCTCGATGCCGGCATCGTCGAGGGCGTGGGCGACGGTGGTGAGCCCGCCGAGGCCGGTGCTCGTCGGCGCGGTGATCGTCCGGACGGATCGGTCGATCTCGACCTCGGTGGCACAGACCCGACGGAGGATGTCGCCTGCTTCGTCGAGGCGGGCACTGTCGATGACGGTCACCCCGATCCGGTCGCGCCCGAGTTGGCGTTTCAGGTCGCGGGCGTTCCCCGAGGCGATGATGTGTCCGTGGTCGACGACGAGGATGTCGTCGGCGAGTCGCTCGGCTTCCTCCAGGTACTGGGTGGTGAGCAGGACCGACACGCCGGTGTCGACGAGGGATTCGATGACGTCCCAGAGTTCGGCTCGGGCCCGGGGGTCCAGACCGGTCGTCGGCTCGTCGAGGAACAGGATCTCCGGGTTCGCGACGAGGGTGACCGCAAGGTCGAGCCGGCGGCGCATCCCTCCCGAATAGTGCTCGGTGCGTCGATCGGCGGCGTCGGTGAGCGCGAAGGTTTCGAGGAGTTGGCGGGCACGATCCCGGGCTTCGCGTCGCGGCAACTGGTGCAGTTCGCCGACCATGACCAGGTTCTCGAAGCCGGTCAACAAATGGTCGACGGTCGCATCTTGTGCGGCCAAGCCGATGCGTCGGCGCACCTCGTGGGCGTGTGTGGCGACGTCGAATCCCGCGACGATCGCGGTTCCTGCGGTCGCCGCGGTCAGGGTGGTGAGGATCCGGACGGTCGTGGTCTTGCCCGCGCCGTTGGGTCCCAACACGGCGGTGACCGCGCCGCGTGGCAGGGTCAGGTCGACCCCGTCGAGCGCGGTGAACGCACCAAAGGTCTTGACCAGTCCGGTCGCTTCGATCGCCGGCGCGGCCACGGCTACCCGCTCGGTTCCGTGCGCGACGTCGAGCGGTCGGGCGTGTCGATCCCGGCTTGTTCGGTGGACATGACCCCGTAACGGTAGTTGCTGTGTGCGGTGGCCCCGAGGCGCGCCACCCCAGCATGGTGTGCTTCGGCGTTGGCCGTCGACGACGTGCCTGCCGGACCGTGCTGACAAGACCCGAGGCCGACAACGCCGAGCTGTTCATCGACGCGATCATCGTCGACCTGGCAGGCACGGCGACCTGCTGGCAATCGACCGAAGACACTCGTTTGTGCATCGTCGTACAATCGGGTCATGTCCACGATCGACGTAGCCGCCGCCCGTGGAGAACTCCCCCGTCTTCTCGACGCGGTCGAGCAAGGTGAGGAGGTCACCCTGACGAGGCACGGCAAACCCGTCGCGGTGATCGTGCGCCCGAAACGTCTCTGGGGCCCGGAGCGTCTCGTGTCGTACGCGGGTGCCGACGAGATCGAGGAGCGCCTCCGAGCCGCGGCCGCCCGATCCCTCCCACCCACGGGGAGCCCGTCGATCGAACAGGCCGAAGCCCTCGTCGCCGACGTGCGCGCGCAACGCGACGACCGCTGAGGGCCGGCCACTTTGGTGGATGCATTCGACGCCGATGTCCTGATCTACGCCGCGACCGCGGACCATCCCCTCGGTGATCGTGTGCGGGCGCTGTTCCCGACCGGCTCACAACCTCGCGATGTTCCTGTGGGGATGGGATCGGTGCTGCTTTTGCCCGAGGTGTTGTCCAAGCCGCTGCGTGAGCGCGACAACGCCCAAGCCGACGCGCTGATGGATCTGCTGGCTCGCCTCGACCTGCGTGATGTCGACCGACGAACAGCACGCCTGGCGACCGATCTCGCCACCCACTATCGGTTACGGGCAGCAGATGCGACGCATCTGGCCACGGCGATGCTGGGTGGTGCCGACCGGTTCATCACCAACAATTCGAGGGATTTCACCGACGCAATCACCGAGATCGAGAACGTCGGACCGACCGATCTGTGAAAGGGTGGGAACGATGACGGAGATGCCCACGTGGGAAGGCTTCATGGTCCCGGTGTTGCAGGTGCTCACCGACGGGCAGGTACGCACGCTCCGGGAACTCCGAGCCGAGGTGTCCGGGTCGACAGGGCTGAGCGCTACCCAACGTGCCGAGGAACTCGGGTCTGGCCAGTCGCGGGCCGCGAATCGGATCGGATGGGCAGCGTCCTTTCTGACGCGGGTGGACGCGTTGCATCGGCCGGCTCGGGGCCGCTACGAGATCACGGACCTCGGACGGGAACTGTTGGCGGCGCACCCCGACGGCCTCACAGAGGCCGACCTGAAGACGATCGCCAAGGAGGGCGACGAGTGGTGGATCGCGAGGCGTGGCGGCCGCATGAAAGTAGCGCCGGTCGATGAGCCCGCCGGCGCAGCGGTTGCCGTCGACCCGACCGAGCAGATCGAGGATGGCATCGATCGGATCCGTGAGGCGGTGGCGGCCGAGCTGTTGGAGCATCTGCTCGACCAGGACCCGGAGTTCTTCGAGCACGCGGTTGTCGAGTTGCTCCTGGCGATGGGCTACGGCGGTGCGGGTGGGCGTGGTATGACCACCGCGTTGTCGCACGACGGTGGGATCGACGGTGTGATCGACCAGGACGTGCTCGGTCTCGACAAGGTGTACGTGCAGGCGAAAAGGTACGCGCCGGGGAATGCGGTGCAACGTCCGGAGGTGCAGGGTTTCGTGGGGGCGCTCACCGGCAAGGCCAGCCGCGGCGTGTTCATCACCACGAGCCGGTTCTCACCGGGTGCAGTCGAGTGGGTGGCGGGTGTGCCGATGCAGATCATCCTGATCGACGGTGAGAGGCTGGCCGACCTGATGATCGAGTTCAACGTGGGTGTGCAGACGGCGCGCACCTACCGGGTCGTGGAGGTCGACGAGGACTTCTTCACCTGATCCGATCGGGTCGACACCGCTCGTCCCCGGTGATCCGACGCCAGCGGCAGACCGACTAGCCGAAGCGTTCGGCGAGGAAGGCTTCGAGTTCGTCAGCGGGGACCTGGCGGGTCGAGTTGTTGCGGCGCTCGTACAGCACCGGTTCGGCCCCTTCGGCGCGCATCCAGATGGGCCGCGACGACGCCACCGGCGCTCGAATGTACGTTGACCTTCTGCGGTTGCGATGTGCGGGGCAAGGGCCTTGAAGTACCGATGTCTACGTCGCCCTCGAATCACGTGGCCGTCGTGCGCTGACGGGAGCGACATGAGCCGCGTCTCGATGATCTCGGTGTCGGCATCGATCGTCGCTCGCGTCGCCGGATCCCTCACGTCCGATGCCCAATGTCGCATCATTCGTCAGCACTTCTGCAACTTCCCAGCG
>JAFDWI010000108.1 GCA_018268545.1 Actinomycetota bacterium | reverse complement strand
CGCTCACGATGACCCCGGTCGTCTCAGCGCTGTTGGCCGGCAACACCGTCGTGTTCAAACCATCGGAGATCACGCCGCTCGTCGGGCTGGAGATCGCCAAGCTGTTCGCCGACGTGGGGTCCTACTCGGGGATCGTGTCCGCGGTGACGGGCGCGGGGGCGACCGGCGAAGCGCTCGTCCGATCGGGCGTCGACAAGATCTGCTTCACCGGTTCGGTGCGCACGGGCAAGGCCGTGATGGCCGCTGCTGCCGAGACGCTCACGCCGGTGCTGTTGGAGCTCGGCGGCAAGGACCCGATGATCGTGTGCGACGACGCCGACATGGACCGGGCCGTCGGGGGAGCACTGTGGTCGTCGTTCTCGAACGCCGGCCAGACCTGCATGGCCACCGAGCGGGTGTACGTGGACCGGGGAATCTACGACGAGTTCGTCGACCGGGTCGTCGACGCGACCCGCCGGATCCGACAGGGCACCGGTGATGGCAACGACATCGGGTCGATGACCTTCGAAAAGCAGGTCGAGATCGTCGAACGCCACGTCGCCGACGCGGTCGAAAAAGGCGCCAAGATCCTCACCGGCGGTCGCCGGATCGCGGGGCGAGACGGCCTGTGGTTCGAACCGACCGTGCTCGTCGGCGTGGACCACACGATGGCGATCATGACCGAGGAGACCTTCGGGCCGGTACTCCCGATCATGGCCGTCGAGGGCGACGACGAAGCCGTACGCCTTGCGAACGATTCGATCTACGGTCTGAACGCGTCGGTGTGGACCACCGATGATGCACGTGGCCGTCGCATCGCGGAGCGGATCGAGTCGGGCAACGTCTGTGTCAACGACTCGATGGTCTCCTACGCCGTCGCCGGGCTGCCCTTCGGAGGCGTGAAGGAGTCCGGCGTCGGGCGGATCCACGGCGTCGAGGGTCTGCGCGCGTTCTGTGAGTCCAAGTCGATCCTGATCGACCGTTCCGGCATGCGCCGAGAACTGTGGTGGTACCCGGTCCCCAAGGGACTCGATCGCCACCTCACCCGGGTGATGCGACTTCGTTACCGCCGTGGCATCGCGAACAAGGCTCGAGCCTTGTTGCCCCAGCGCCGCCACTGAGAGCAGCGTCGGCGCCGCCGCCGGTCAGAATCCGTTGCGGTGGATCCGGTCGACGGCGATCTTCACGATGACCCGCTCGCTGGTGATCGGCGGCGCATAGTCGGCGCCGGTGTAGCGGCGCGAGACTTCGTCGATGTGACGACGTGCGGCGTCGCCGTGCACGATCTCGACGACACGGCCCCGCGCTTCGATGTACCGGTACGGCGACCCGGCGTCGATGACCGTGACGCAGACACGTGGGTCACCGGTGATGTTCTTGAACTTCTGACGGTGGATTTCGGTGTTGATGATCAGGTGGTCGTCGTCCGCGTCCACCCACATCATGTGGGTGGACGGTTGCCCGTCGGCGGCGAGCGTGGTCAGGGCTGCGAAGTTCTGAGCAGTCGCGAATTCGACGAGTGTGGGATCCAGGGTCATGACGCGAGTCTAGAAAGCACTTCGGTGGCTTCGTCCACGAACATCCGGACGAGGTCGGCAGCCGGGACGAGCTCGGTGATGCCTCCGCCACCTTGGCCCGCCGGGTAGAACTCCCGATCCTGGTCGACGCCGGGCGTGTCGAGGTCGCCGCCCAGGTGGCTCGCACCGTCGGTGTAGGACTTGATCAGCTGGGCCGGGAACGGTTCGAGTTCGTCGGGATGTTCTTCGAAGTGGCGGGTCCATTCGCTCCGGATGACCCGGCAGGTCTTGCCGGTGTAGGCACGGGACACGACGGTGCCGTCGTCGTCCATCCCGAGCAGCTTGTCCTTGAAACCGGCGACCGTGCGTGCTTCGGGCGTCGCGATGAAACGGGTGCCCACCCAGATGCCGTCTGCGCCGAGGCTCAGCGCCGCAGCGAGGCCACGCCCGTCGGTGATTCCGCCGGCGGCGACCACCGGCACGCGACCTGCGACGGCGTCGACGATCTGGGGAACGAGGGCCATCGTCGCGATCCGACCGGTGTGCCCGCCCGCCTCGGTGCCCTGGGCGACCACCAGGTCGCATCCTGCCTCCACCGCAGCGACCGCGTGGCCGACCTTGCCACACATGTTCACCACCAGCATGTTCTTGGCGTGGCACAGATCGACGACATCGCGAGGCACACCGAGCCCGGCGACGTAGACCGATGCGCCGGCGGCCGCGATACGTTCGATCTTGGCCTCGATGCCCTTGGGCAGCGCGGTGAGCAGGTCGACGCCGAAGGGCTTGTCGGTGAGCTCGCGCGTCCGGATCAGTTGTGCGTCGAGCTCGTCATCGTTCATCGCCGAGGCGCCGAGGCACCCGAAACCGCCCGCATTGGAGACCGCGGCCGCGAGTTCGGCATAGGAGACGCCGCCCATCCCGGCGAGCATCACCGGGTGTTCGATGTCGAGGATTTCGGTGAGTCGGGTACGCATGAGCAGGATCGTACTTGACCCGTCGGTCAAGCGCGGGCTGCGATCACTTCGAAACGCCGCGGAACGTCCCGTCACGTCGCAGGAAGTCGCGATGCAGGCGTTTCGGTGTGAAGAGCACACCGCGAGGTTCGTCCTCGAAGAGCCACCTCGCGAAGTTCCGTCGGGTCCACGGCGTCAGGCCGGCGGTCGCGATCGCGGCTCGGGCCCCCTTGCGGTGCCGGAGCGCACGCGACAACAGGTTCGCCATCCGCACGTCGGGCTCGAGGATCTCGGCCACCCAGCGTCCATAGGCGTCGCGGGCCGCCGTCGGCGCACCTGCGTGGTCGATGATCGCCCGAGCGGCGGCCATCCCGCTTCCGAGTGCCTGACCGATACCTTCGCCCGTCATCGGGTCGCCGAGCGCCGCTGCATCACCGACGAACAGGGTGTTCGTCGCGCTGAGGCTCGGGCCGGGCAGTCGTGTCGGGATCGGCCAGGCCTTCCTCCGTCCGATCGGTCGTGCGTCGGCGCCGATGAACGCACGGATGTGCGGGCGGTCGAGGAGGTCCTCCCAGCGGCGACTCATCGAAGCGCCGTCCAGGTGCGAACCGCGAAGGATTCCGAAGCCGAAGTTGACGGTGCCGTCCGCGAGCGGGAACGACCAGGCGTAGCCGGGGAGCAGGTCGGCATCGAACCAGATCATCAGCTCGGTGCGCGCAGGCTCGGACACGTCAGCGACGTACTGGCGGAAGGCGTGCCAGTCGCCGCGGTAGTCGCCGAGTTGTTCACCGAGGCATCGACGCAGGGTCGACCAGATGCCGTCCGCCCCGATCGCCCAGGCTGCATGGACCGGGCCGGTTCCCGCCACGTCGAGGACGACGCCATCGGAACCTGCGGCGGCACCGAGCAGGTCGTGGCCGGTTCGAACCTCGGCACCGGCGTCGCGTGCCAGATCGACGAGCGCCGCGTCGAGTTCGCTGCGGCGGGCGACCGCCGCGAACGTGCCCTGGCCTCGGG
>JAFDWI010000107.1 GCA_018268545.1 Actinomycetota bacterium | reverse complement strand
CGACGATCACCTACGCGAAGATCGCGAACGCGATCCAGGTTCCGAGCCGGGCCGTCACCACAACCGACAGCGGATCAACGGTCACCGTCGTCGACGGCTCCCGCCACCACACCGTCACCGTCGACGTCGGCCAGAGTCTCGGTGGCATGACGCAGATCACGAGCGGCCTCACCGTCGGTGAGGTCGTCCAACTGCCCTCGTTCTTCTTCCCGACGCAGCGGCCCGGCAACTCGGGCACGTCGGGGAATCGACCCTCCGGCGGGCAAGGATTCCCGGGAGGTGGCTTCGGGGGTGGCAGATCCGGTGGCTTCGGAGGTGGCGGCCGGTGACGACGATGCCCGGCACCGGCACGCGACCCGAGGGCGCGTCGGCGCCGATCCCCGAAGAAGCGATCCGGCTGAACCGGATCACCAAGACCTACCGAAGTGGAAGTCTGGCGGTCGATGCACTCGTCGACGTCGACGTGTCGATCCGATTCGGAGAATTCGTCGCCATCATCGGCCCGTCGGGATCCGGCAAGTCCACGCTCATGCACCTGTTGGGGTGCCTCGATGTTCCCACGTCCGGTGAGTACCACCTCGCCGGGGTCGACGTCGCCCACCTCGACGAGGACCACCTCGCCACGGTCCGGAACCGGCGGATCGGGTTCGTGTTCCAGCAGTTCAACCTGCTTGCGGACCTCGACGCACTCGCGAATGTCGAACTTCCGTTGGTCTATTCGGGGATCGACCGTCCGACCCGACGCCAACGGGCACGAGCCGCACTCGACCACGTCGGCCTGGCCGATCGGATGTCCCACCGTCCGGCCGAACTTTCCGGCGGCCAGCAGCAACGTGTCGCCATCGCCCGCGCGCTGGTGACCGAACCGGCGATCCTGCTCGCCGACGAACCGACGGGCAACCTCGACTCGACGTCGACCACCGAGGTCCTGGACCTGCTCGCCGCACTCCACCGGAACGGTCGAACGGTCGTGTTGATCACCCACGAGGCCGATGTGGCGGCACGAGCCGAACGGACGATCTCGGTCCGTGACGGGCGCATCGTCGCCGACACCGCGACGACACCCGGAGGGCGCGCCGCATGAGTTGGCGTGACACCTGGGCGACCGCGTTGCACGCGGTGCGGGCCCATCGTCTGCGATCCGCGCTCACGATGCTGGGGATCCTCATCGGGATCAGCGCCGTGATCCTCACCGTCGGTATTGGTCAAGGCGCGAAGGCGACCGTGCGTGATCGCCTGAACGCACTCGGCACGAACGTGCTCGTCGTGTCGCCCGGTTCGACGACGTCGCAGACCGGGGTGCGCGGTGGGTTCGGCAGCGCGTCGACGCTCACGACCACGGATGCATCCGCCCTCAGCTCCCCGGTCACCGCCCCGGACGTCCAGGCGGTCGCGCCGGTGGCCACCTCCTCGACCTCGCTCACCTTCGGCTCCACGAACTGGACGACGACCCTCACGGGCACGACCCGGACCTGGCAGCAGGTTCGTTCCCGCGCGGTGTCCACGGGTCGATTCCTGTCCGCGGCCGACGTTCGGACCGCGGCGAACGTCGTTGTCCTGGGGAGCGACACGACCTCGGAGCTGTTCGGTCGGACGAGCCCGGTCGGCGAGCAGGTGATCGACAACGGAACGCCGCTGACGGTGATCGGCGTGCTCGCCGACATCAGCTCCACCGAGCAGACATCGGACAACGACGTCGCGATCGTCCCGCTGACGACCTACCAGCAGAAGCTCGTCGGCGGCGCGAACCGGGATTCGGTCTCCCAGATCGTGCTGAAGGCGACCAAGAGTTCGACCCTGTCCGCCGCGTACCAGGAAACGGACACGACGCTGTCGAACATCCACGGGATCACCGATGCCGCAAACGCCGACTTCTCGATCGCGACACAGCAGTCGCTGCTCGGTACGACGGCCTCGGTCGACAACACCATGACGGTCATGCTCGCCGGGATCGCCGTCATCTCGTTGCTCGTCGGTGGCATCGGCGTCATGAACATCATGCTGGTCTCGGTCAACGAGCGCACCCGTGAGATCGGCCTCCGCAAGGCGGTCGGCGCCCGCCCGGGCCTGATCCGTCGCCAGTTCCTCCTCGAGGCGACCGTGTTGGGCCTTGCCGGCGGTGCGGTCGGCGTCGTGGTCGGCCTGGTCGGCGGCGTGCTCATCTCCCATCTGTCGAGCAACCAGGTGATCGTCGAACCGATCGCGGTCGTGGGGTCGCTCGTCATCGCGGTCGGAATCGGCGTGTTGTTCGGGGTGTATCCCGCGTCACGCGCTTCCCGACTCACCCCGATCGACGCCCTGCGAACCGAATAGGCCGACACTCATGTCCTCCATCGACAACCCCAGTTGGATCAATGCCGACGATGTCGGCGGATCGCGATCTGGCCGCGTCCGTCGAAAGATCATGATCGGCATGGTCGGGATCGCCGTCGTCGCGCTGGTCGCCGCGGTCGCCGTCACCGCTCGCGGCGACACCCCTCGTTGGCGAACCGCGTTGGTGGGCCGACACGATGTGATCACGAGCCTGTCGGGCGTGGGGACGGTCGAAGCGGTCTCGCAGGCTGCCGTCGCGTTTCCCATCTCGGGGACGGTCGCCTCGGTCGACGTGACCGAAGGCCAGTCGGTCGGGGTCGGACAGACGCTCGCATCGCTGGCGACGACAAGTCTGCAACAGAGCCTCGACGAGGCCCAGGCAACGGCTACGCAGGCCGCGCTCGCATTGACCCAGGCGACCACGACCACCGCGGCAGTGCCGTCGTCGACGGCGTCGCCGACCACGTCGACCTCGGACACGGGAGCGACGGCGAGCGGGTCCGACCAGCGTGCATCGGGCGAGTCCGGAACGAACCCGGCGCTTGCGTCGGCGCAATCGGATCTCCTGCACGCCCAGCACGAGGCGGATGCGCGGCTT
>JAFDWI010000106.1 GCA_018268545.1 Actinomycetota bacterium | reverse complement strand
CGGGAAGCGCACCAACGACCCGGCCGCGATGATCCTCGACGTGGTGCCGGTGATCCCGCCGGACCTGCGCCCGATGGTGCAGCTCGACGGTGGCCGTTTCGCCACCTCCGACCTGAACGACCTGTACCGCCGGGTCATCAACCGCAACAATCGGCTCAAGCGTCTGCTCGATCTCGGCGCACCCGAGATCATCGTCAACAACGAGAAGCGCATGTTGCAGGAGGCCGTCGACGCGTTGTTCGACAACGGTCGTCGTGGACGCCCGGTCACCGGGCCGGGCAACCGCCCGCTCAAGTCGCTGTCGGACATGCTCAAGGGCAAGCAGGGGCGGTTCCGCCAGAACCTGTTGGGGAAGCGCGTCGACTACTCGGGACGTTCGGTCATCGTGTGTGGTCCGACGCTCAAGCTGCACCAGTGCGGCCTTCCCAAGGCGATGGCGCTCGAGCTGTTCAAGCCGTTCGTCATGAAGAAGCTGCAGGAGACCGAGATCGCTCCGAACATCAAGTCCGCGAAGCGGATGGTGGAGCGGCGCCGGCCCCAGGTCTGGACGGTGCTGTCCGAGGTGATCAAGGAACACCCGGTGCTCCTCAACCGTGCACCGACCCTGCACCGACTGGGCATCCAGGCATTCGAGCCGGTGCTGGTGGAGGGCAAGGCGCTGCAGATCCACCCGTTGGTGTGCACGGCGTTCAACGCCGACTTCGACGGTGACCAGATGGCGATCCACCTGCCGTTGTCCGCCGAGGCGCAGGCCGAGAGCCGGGTGCTGATGCTGTCGGCGAACAACGTGTTGTCACCTGCGCACGGTCGCCCGCTCGTCACGCCGACCCAGGACATGATCATCGGCGCGTACTACCTCACCGAGGAGCTCGACGGAGCGAAGGGTGAGGGGCGTGTCTTCAAGCACATGTACGAAGCCGAGCAGGCCTACGAAGAGGGCACGCTCGACCTGCACGCGCTGATCGAGTACCGGACCGAGCAGCTGATCGCGACGCCCGCGAACGGTTCGCACGCCACCTATCACCCGACCACGCTCGGGCGGTTGCTGTTCAACCGTGCGTTGTCGGCTGCGTGGACCGTCGAGCCGATCGGGGACCGTCGCGTCGACTACATCAACGAACGTGTCGACAAGAAGCGCATGGGCGAGATCGTCGACGTGCTCGCGAACGGCTATCCGAAGTTGGTCGTCGCGACCGTGCTCGACAACCTGAAGAACCTGTGCTTCTCGTTCGCGGCGAAGTCGGGCCTGACGATCTCGATCGACGACGTGAAGACGCCGGCGGCAAAGGCCGAGATCCTGGAGCGTCGAGGCGCCGAAGCCGCGAAGGTCAACACCCAGTTCCGTCGGGGCATCATCACCGACGGTGAGCGTCGCCAGAAGGAAACCGAGATCTGGACCGAAGCGACCGAAGAGGTCAAGGACGCGATGGCGCTCCAGCTCAAGGCCGAGAAGTTCAACCCGATCGACATGATGGTCGGCTCGGGTGCCCGAGGCAACATGATGCAGGTTCGTCAGATCGCGGGTATGCGCGGTCTGGTGGCGAACCCTCGCGGTGACATGATCCCGCATCCGATCAAGTCGAACTACCGGGACGGTCTGGAGACCCTGGAGTACTTCATCTCGACGCCGGGTGCCCGGAAGGGTCTGGTCGACACCGCGCTGCGGACGGCGGACTCGGGGTATCTGACCCGTCGTCTGGTGGACGTCGCGCAGGAGCTGATCGTCCGTGAGGACGACTGTGTCCACGACGGTGGCCGGATCCAGGGCATCTGGATCGAGGACATCGCTCCGGATGCTCCGGATCACCGCACGCATCTGGAGACGCGCCTGTTCGGCCGTAAGTTGGCCGAGTCGGTGACGCTGGCCGATGGCACCGTCATTCCCGAGAACACCGTGGTCGATGATCACCTGCTCGCCCAGTTGCGTGACGACCCGACCGTGACGCGTCTGCGGGCGCGTTCGCCGTTGACGTGTAATGCCGAGGTCGGGGTGTGTGGTGCGTGCTACGGCCGGTCGTTGGCGACGGGTAAACCGATCGAGTTGGGTGAAGCGGTCGGTGTGATCGCGGCGCAGTCGATCGGTGAGCCGGGCACCCAGTTGACGATGCGGACCTTCCACACCGGTGGTGTGGCCGGGACGGACATCGCGGGTGGTCTGCCCCGCGTCGTGGAACTCTTCGAGGCTCGCAGCCCGAAGGGCAAGGCGACGTTGTCGCGTATCTCGGGTGTGGTGCGGATCACCGAGGACGAGGGCCGGGGTCGCACGATCACGGTTGTCGCCGATGACGCCACCGAGGAGGCGTACGTGGTCCCGTTGCAGTCCCGGCTCGAGGTGGCCGAGGGTGACGAGATCGCGGCGGGTGATGCGATCGTCGAGGGTGCTCGTGATCCCAAGGAGCTGCTCGAGATCAAGGGTGTGCGCGAGACGCAGTTCTACCTTGTCGAGGAAGTCCAGAGCGTCTACCGCGGCCAGGGTGTGTCGATCCACGACAAGCACATCGAGCTGATCGTGCGCCAGATGACCCGTCGTGTCGCGGTGTCCGAGGCGGGCGACACGGACTTCCTTCCGGGAGAGCGGGTCGACCAGCGCCGGTTCACCGAGGTGAACCGTCAGGCTGTTGCCGAGGGCCGGGCCCCGGCGGAGGGTCGACCGGAGCTGATGGGGATCACGAAGGCGTCGTTGGCGACCGATTCGTGGTTGTCGGCGGCGTCGTTCCAGGAGACCACCCGGGTACTCACCGAGGCTGCGATCGAGTCGAAGTCGGACTCGTTGATCGGCCTGAAGGAGAACATCATCATCGGCAAGCTGATCCCTGCGGGGACCGGCATGCTCGGTTACCGCCAGATCGGGACGCGGGCGCCGGGTTATGAGCCGATGACGTTCTGGTCGTCCGACGGCGACGGTGAGGGCGACGATGCTGCCGGTGGTCAGATCGACCCGGCCGAGTGGCTCGCCAACCTCGCCCCGGCGGCCCCCACCGAGTAACAACCCCTACGCCGGGGCCCCGCTCGGCCCCGGCCCCCGGCCCTCCTTTACGAAATTCGGACCGTT
>JAFDWI010000105.1 GCA_018268545.1 Actinomycetota bacterium | reverse complement strand
GTCGCACGCGTTCCCGCCTGGCACCGTCGAGGTCCGGGGGATCTCGATGGGCGCGAACTACGGCGTCGACAAGGTGCGTTTCCCGGCACCCGTCCCGGTCGGGTCGCGGGTTCGAGCCGGCGTCGAGTTGGTCGCCGTCGACGAGGTGACCGGTGGGATCCAGACGACGATGCGGGTCACCATCGAGATCGACGGCGGTGACAAGCCGGCATGTGTGGTCGATGCGCTCAGCCGTTTCTACCCTTGAGCCGGGGCGACTTCGAGGCGGCGACCAGATGATGCTGCGATGAAGGTCCTCGTCACCGGCGGGACGGGTTTCGTGGGTGGTTGGAGTGCGAAGGCGCTCGCCGAAGCGGGTCACGAGGTCCGTTTCCTCGTCCGGTCTGTCGAGCGGCTCGGAAGTGTGGCCGAGCTCGGCGTCGACGTCGAGGACCGGTGCATCGGCGATGTCACGGATCCGGACTCGGTCAGCGACGCGCTCGGGGGGTGCGATGCGGTGCTGCACTGCGCGGCGATGGTTGCAACCGATCCCCGTCACGACGCCGAGGTCCTGGCGACCAACCTCGCCGGGGCACGAACGGTGCTGGGGACCGCGGCACGGCTCGGACTCGATCCGATCGTGCACACGTCGTCGATCACGTCGCTGTTCGCTCCCGGGCTTTCGCAGTTGCATGCGGACCTCCCGACCGGGTCCGCCGGCGATGCGTACGGTCGGTCGAAGTCCGCGGTCGAGGATTACGCCCGGTCACTCCAGGCGGACGGGGTGCCCGTCGTCATCACCTATCCGGGGATGGTCGTCGGCCCCGGGGTCGGCGATCGCTTCGGAGAGGTCGCGGAGGGTTTCGAGACGGTCCTGCGCGGCGGCGTCGTACCGGGTTCGGACGCTGGGTGGCTCGTCATCGACGTACGCGATCTCGCGGCCGTGCACGCTGCGGTGATCGAACCGGGCAGAGGTCCGCGTCGCTTCATGGTCGGGGGCACCTATCGGGATGCCGGCCAGATCACCCGGATCTTCCGCGATGTGACGGGACGTCGGATTGTCCGGATCCCGATCCCGGGGTCGGGGTTGCGGGTGCTCGGATCGGTCGTCGATGCGGTCACGACGCGCACGGGTTGGTCGTCCGCGCTCACCCGAGCGGCCATGGACTACTACACGCAGATGCCCGAATCCGATGATTCGGCGGTGCACGATGAACTCGGCATCACGTATCGATCGTTGGAGTCGACGTTCGCCGACTGCATCGCGTCGCTCGCCCGAGCCGGTCGGATCACTGCGGCCGACGCGGGGACGGCCGCATCGCGCTGAGCGCTGAGCGCTCAGCGCACGAGCAGTACCGACGAGCCGTGGCCGAACAGACCCTGATTCGCGGTGATTCCGACCTTGGCGCCGTCGACCTGTCGACCCGCCGCCTGGCCTCGCAACTGCCAGGTCACCTCGCACACCTGCGCGATGGCCTGCGCGGGCACGGCTTCGCCGAAGCACGCGAGCCCTCCCGACGGGTTCACCGGGATCCGACCGCCGATCATCGTGTCACCGTTCCGGATCAGCTTTGCGGCGTCGCCCGGCGCGCACAGCCCGATGTCCTCGTACCAGTCCAGTTCGAGTGCACACGACAGGTCGTACACCTCGGCGACGTCGAGGTCCTCGGGGCCGACGCCCGCCTCCTCGTACGCGGCGTGCGCGATCGAGGCCTTGAACGGCCGCTCGGGTGCCGTGGCGACCGCCGACGAGTCGGTCGCGAGGTTCGGCATCTCGATGATCGTGTTCGGGTACGTCGGTGTCACCGTCGACACCGCGGCCACACGGACCGGATCGATGACACCATGGGAGCGCGCATAGTCCGCCGAGCAGAGCACGAGGGCAGCGCCGCCGTCGGACGTCGCGCAGATCTCGAGGAGCCGCAAGGGGTTCGCGACCATCGGAGAGGCGAGGACCTCTTCGACGCTCGTCTCCGCGCGGTAACGGGCGTTCGGGTTCCCGAGTCCGTGCCGTGCGTTCTTGACCTTGACCGCTGCGAAGTCCTCGTCGGTGTCGCCGAAGACGTCCATCCGGCGACGCGCGTACAACGCGAAATAGCTCGGGTTGGTGATCCCGCCGAGTCGGAACCGCAACCAGTCGGGGTCGTCGGGCCGGTCGCCCGCGTTCGGCGCGAGGAACCCTTTCGGGGTCGTGTCGGCACCGACGACGAGTGCCACATCCGAGCGGCCGGCGAGGATCCGCATCCGCGCGGCCTCGATCGCGGTCGCGCCCGATGCACACGCTGCATACGACGACGCAACGCGGCAACCCGTCCAACCGAGTGCCTGCGCGAAGGTCGCACCGGCCACGTAGCCGGGGTAGCCGTTGCGCATCGTGGACGAACCGGACACGAAGTCGATGTCGGACCATTCGACGCCCGCATCGTCGAGTGCGGTACGTGCGGCAGCGAGACCGTACTCGACGAAGTTCCGGCCCCACTTGCCCCAGGGATGCATGCCCGCGCCGAGCACCACCACGTCGTCGGTGCTCATCGTGTGCCTCCGGTCGGGCGCCACTGCCACACCAGGTGTTCGCGGGTGTCGTCGGCGAAGAGCACCCCGATGGCCAGTTCGACCTCGTCGCCGACCTTCACGTCGTTCACGCCGACGCCCGGCACCAGCTGTCCGAGTACGACGAGGCCCTCCGCTTCGAGTTCGACCGCGGCGATCGCGAACGGCTCGAAGGCGTCGGGGGGACACACGAACGGAGCCGGTGGCTGATACTGCGCATCGGTGTAGGACCAGATCCGGCCGCGTCGCGAAAGTGGCGTATCGATGAGCTCGGTGCCACGGCAAGCCGGGCTCGGACACCATCCCGAGCGTTTCGGAAATGCGTACGTCCCACAGGCGTCACAGCGTGAGCCGATCAGATGCGGGTCGTCCCCGGTGGTGAACCATCCGTCGGCGCCCAGTGCGGGTGCCCGGTCCTTCGTCGTCATCGCGTCTCCTGACGAGGTGTCAGATACGGGTTCGACCCTACTCGGACCAGCCTGTCTACTCGGGAGTCGCGTCACTCCGACGCGAGCGCGTCGAGCGGGTCGAGGCGAGCGGCGCGGCGCGCCGGGAGCAACGATGCCGCGAGCCCGACGACGACGCCGGCAACCAGAACGGTGACCAGACGACCCCAGGGGATCGCGAACCCGGTCAGTGCCTGATTCGGCCCGAACGACTTGATGAGCGCGGATCCGATCGCCGTTCCCAGGACCAACCCGATGACCGTGCCGGTGAGCGCGATCAACAGGGCTTCGATCCGGACCGTGACGCGAAGCTGGCTCCGGGTCATCCCGACCGCGCGCAGCAGTCCGAGTTCGCGGACCCGTTCCAGGATCGACAGGCCGAGCGTGTTGACGATGCCGATGAAGGCGATGATGACCGCGAGGAGCAGCATCGCGTAGACGATCTTCAAGAAGCTGTCCATCTGTGATGCGGCCGACCGCTTGTACTGGGCGTTCGTCTGGACCTTTGCGGTCGGGTTGTTCCGGACGACCTTGTCGAGCGACGCCGCGAGGGCCGATCCCGACACACCGGGCTTTGCCGCGACGAACGCGATCATCGCGGAGGGTACGACGAGGGAACCCTTGAAGGTCTCCGGCGAACCGAACACCTCCTGGGCGACCAGTCGGCTCCGGTAGATCGCCCGGACCGTCAGGGTCGGATGGGACCCGTCGAGCATCGCCGCCGGGACCTTCGTTCCGATCGCCCAATGCTGCGCGGTCGCGAGCGTTGCCGACACGGCGATGTCGCCGGGACCTAGGTGCGCGACGTCACCTGATTCGACCTTCAGGTCGACCAGGTGGCTCAACGCCGCCGGATCCGACGCGGAGAACAGCGTTCCCTGTCCGCCGATCATCGCCGCGCCATAGCGGACCGCCGCGATCGAGGCGACCTCGGGCGATGTCTCGATGCGGGCGACATCGGCGAGCGGGATGCCGTTGCCGGTACTGGTGACGACGACGTCACCGTGGAAACCGGTGTCGACGAGCTTGTTGATCGAGGCGACGGCAGACGACGCGAAGACCGAGATCGCACAGACCAACGTGGCCCCGATCATCAACGCCGACGCCGTCGACGCGGTCCGACGGGGATTGCGGAGTACGTTCTCCACACCGAGATGACCCGGCATCCCCGTCCGTCGGACGAGCACCCGGGTGATCCGGGCCATCACCTGGGCGAGCACCGGTCCGAACACGACCGCGCCGATCAGGCCGGCCGGTGCGCCCAACCCGACGAGAGCCGCACTCTTGGTCGTCGCGGCGCCGACCAATGCCGCAGCGGCGATGACGAGGAAGACCGCCCCGATGATCGTGCGGGCGACGCCGTGCGAATGGTCTTCGACCGCCGAGTCGCGCATCGCGGCGACCGGTGGGACGCGTGCCGCGCGACGAGCAGGGAATACGGCCGACAGCACCGTGATCCCGATCCCGATCGCATACGATCCGACCACCGTGCGGACGCTGAGCGTCGTTCCCGACCCGAGACTGCTGCCCTTCATCAGGATCGACTGCAACATCGATGCCACGAAGTACCCGAGGGCGAGCCCGACCGTCGATGCGATCACGCCGACGACCGCAGCTTCGGTGACCACGGAGGCGAGGACCTGGCGCGTCGTGGCGCCGATCGCCCGGAGCAGCGCGAGTTCACGGGTGCGTTGTGCCACCAGGATCGAGAAGGTGTTGGCGATGATGAACGCCCCGACCAACAGCGCGATGATCGCGAACACCAACAGGAACACCGTGAAGAACGACAGGAACGACGTCGCTGCCTTCTTCGCCTGCTGCGAGGCGGCGAGGCCCGTGAGGACCTCGGTGTGCTCGAGGTGCAGGGCCTGGATGCTCGCGACGACCTGTGTTTCGGTGACACCCGGTTTCGCCCCGACCCAGATCTCGTCGAGTTGCCCGCGCTTGGAGAGCACCCGTTGCGCCTCGGGGAGGGTGAACTGCACCATCGTCGAGCCGCCGGCCGCGCCTGCAGACCCGAACTTCGTGAGTCCGACCAGCGTTCGGGTGATCCGTCCCGTGGGGGTCAACAGCGGAACCTGATCACCGATCCGGTAGCCCGCATCCTTCGCGCTCGACAGGTCGGTCACGATCTCGTTCGCCGAGGTGGGTGCATGCCCGGCCACGAGACGGTACGGGCTGAGGGTGCGCTGCATCGACCACGAAGAGCCCATCGTGGGCGGGCCCTGGTTCGGATTGCCGAGCGCTTTGCCGTTTCGTTTGACGATCTGTGTGTAGCCCTGGACGTTGCCGGACACCGCCCGCACGCCGGGCGCCTTGGCGATCTGCGCGACCAGGTCGTCGGGCATCGTCCCGCGGGTCGGCCCGGCAGCCGCGAGGCGCAGATCGCCGTTGACCTTCTGGTTGCTGCGGACAACCGCGGAGGTGTGGGCGTACACATCGGAGAACAGGCTGTCGAACGTCGCACTGAGCGAGTCGGTGAGCACGAGCGTGCCCGCGGTGAACATGACCCCGAGCAGGACGGCGAGGCTCGTCGCGAGCAGTCGGAGCTTGCGCCGGGAAAGGTTGGCGAGTGTGGTTCGGAACACGTCGGATCAGCCCCGGGTGCGTTCGTGGCCCGCCGCCATCCGAGGATCGAGCGCCTGCATGCGCTCCAGGACACTCGCCGCGGTCGGGTCCGCGATGTCGCCGACGATGCCACCGTCGGACAGGAACACGGCGCGGTCCGCCCACGACGCGGCGGCTGGGTCGTGGGTGACCATCACGATCGTCTGACCCATGTGATCCACAGCGTGGCGGAGGAACTCCAACACGGTGGTTCCCGATGCGGAGTCGAGATTGCCGGTCGGTTCGTCGGCGAAGATCAACTCCGGCTTCGACGCGAGTGCCCGCGCGATCGCAACGCGTTGCTGTTGCCCTCCGGACAGCTCGCTGGGCCGGTGGGCGAGTCGATCGCGCAGGTCGACCATCGTCACGACCTCGTCGAACCAGGCGGGATCGACCTTCGATCCGGCCAGCGCCACCGGCAGCTCGATGTTCTCCTTGGCGGTCAAGGTCGGGACCAGGTTGAATGCCTGGAACACGAACCCGATCCGATCGCGGCGCAACAGGGTGAGCGCCCGATCGTCCAGGGTGGACAGGTCGGTGCCTCCGATGATGATCCGCCCGTCGGTGAGTCGATCGAGCCCGGCCAGACAGTGCATGAGGGTCGACTTCCCCGAACCCGACGCGCCCATCACGGCCGCGAACCTGCCGGAATCGAACGAAACCGAGACGTCCTTGAGGGCCGCAACAGCGGTGTCGCCGTGCCCGTACCATTTCGTTGCGTGGACGGCGCTCGCTGCGACGCGGTCGTTCGCTGACGGCGGGGGGGCTGATGTGCTCACGATGGCACCCTTCGGCTCGCAGACGATTGCGGCCCGGCCGCGCGTCACAGCGTGGCGCATCCGAGCCGCGGCCCAGTGTCCCACAGTGCGATCCGGGCCGACGAAACCACCGGTCCGTCGTCCGGGCCGGGCGCGATGACCCGTGAGCGGGACTGCACCGGTACACTCCGAGCGTCGAACGACGTGTCCACGTGCCCGCGTGAGGAGGTGATCCGATGAGCAGCGACCCACTCGATACCGGTCGAAGTCACCAGGCGACGGCGCGCTCGGGATCCGTGCGCGCCGTGGCCGACATCGTCCGCGCCACCGCGACCTGAGGTTCCTCACCTGCTCGCGCTCGGTGGCTCTCAACGTGCGCAGAGGAGGTGAACGAACATGAACACGGCACGGCCATTTGTCGGCCCCGACGCCACCCTGCAGTCGCGCGCCCGATTCGCGGCCGACGCCGCCGTGGTCGTCGCCATCGCGGTCATGTTGTGGTTGCTCGTGAGTGTGGCGCACGGTGTCAACGAGCCGTTCAACCCCGCGCACGCGGCGTCATCGGTGTCGACGGACCCCTCGACGTTGCCCTATGCAGCGCTCCGTTCACTCGCCCGCATGTTCGCCGCGCTGTTCTTCTCGGTGGTGTTCACGTTCGTCTACGCGACCGCCGCCGCCCGGTCGCGGCGTGCCGAGAAGATCCTCGTGCCGGTCCTCGACATTCTCCAGTCCGTCCCGATCCTCGGGTTCCTCTCGATCACGCTGACGATCTGGTTGACCCTGTTCCCTTCGACGATGCTGGGGCTGGAGTGCGCGAGCATCTTCGCGATCTTCACGTCGCAGGCCTGGAACCTCACGTTCGCGTTCTACGAGTCGCTGACCACGCAACCCCGCGAACTCGACGAGGCGGCACGGGTGTTGCGGCTCACCCGCTGGCAGCGGTTCTGGAAGCTCGACGTGCCGAACGGGATGATCCCGCTGGTCTGGAACGGCATGATGAGCTTCGGCGGCGGGTGGTTCTTCCTCGTGGCATCCGAGGTCATCAGTGTCAACAACCACACCTATGCGCT
>JAFDWI010000104.1 GCA_018268545.1 Actinomycetota bacterium | reverse complement strand
CGATCCATCGCACCATCGCGCAGCACCTCGCCCCGGAACCAATCGTGGAAACGCTGTGTTGCGGCCCGGGTGCCGTGGTCGGACCACGCCCAGGTGACGGCCGGCGTGGTGAACGTCGCACCCGGTTCGAGCACGTAATCGGCGCCGACGGGCAGATGGCCGAACCACGCCCGGATCCGGTTGTGACGCGCGACCTCGAAGCCGATCCGGATGTTGCCGCCCCATGCGATCGTCCCCGCAAGCACGGTGCCGTCGGTCTCGGTCGCGATCCCATCGGGATGGAATCGCACAAACGGTGCCGTTTCGTGGGCCGGCCGGGTCGTCGCCCGGGATTCCAGGATCTTGGTTCCCACCGTGAGCCGGTCATGGACCGGGGTGAATTCCGCACCCCAGTCACCGGAGTAGTGGTCGAGCCACGGGTCAGGACCGACCAGGACGGGATTCGCGGCGGCCACCTCGTGCAAGGTGATCGGTGCGGACTGGTCGTTGGTGACCTCGATCCACTGGTCGATCGTTCCGTAGCGCCGATGTGCCGTGGCATGGAGGTGCACGGTGAGTGGCTGGGTCTCGTCACGCAACTCGATCACCAGGTCCGTCGAGTCGTGGGCTTCGGATCGTTCGTGGCCGGTGCACACCAGACGTGTCGAGAGCACCCCCGAGGCATTGGTGACGCGAAGGGCGGGCGCGTCGAACGGGTCTTCGCCGAACGTCGGATAGGCGAGCGGATAGAGCTGCGGTGCAAACGCAAGCTCACCGCGTTCCACACCTGGCCCGAACCCTGTCTGGCGGAGCGGCTCACCCGCCCGGATGAGGAACCCGTACCGGGTCGGACCGGCATCCAGCACGATCGGTTCGACCACGGCGACCTCCGAAGTGTCGATTGCGGCCGTCCCCCGGCCGCTGCCTCGACACTATCGGCGCTGCAGCAACCGTCGGTGAGTCGATACCGTGGGTGCGCACGCCCAGATCACGGACCTCTCGCCTCGAGGTGCGAGCCGATCCGGTGACGAGGCCGAAGCGACGACGAACGAAAGGTGTCTGCGATGACGACCGAGCTCCAGGAGTTTCCCGACGACTTCGCTTCCGTGCTGTGCATCGTCGCGCACCCCGATGACCTCGAGTTCGGTGCGGCGTCCGCGATCGCCAAGTGGACTGCTGCGGGAAAGTCGGTGGCCTACGTGCTCGTGACATCGGGCGAGGCGGGGATCGACGGGCTCACGCCGGACGAGTGTGGCCCGATCCGCGAGGCCGAGGAGCGGGCCGGCGCCGAGATCGTCGGTGTCTCGTCGGTCGAGTTCCTCGGCTACGTCGACGGGATCGTCGAGTACGGGCTGCCGCTGCGGCGCGACCTCGCACGGGTGATCCGAGTCCATGAGCCGGACCTGATCGTCACCGGCAACCGTGAAGCGTTCTGGCCGGGCCGACGTGGCTTCAACATGGCGGATCATCGTGCCGTGGGCCTCGCGGTGCTCGACGCGGCCCGGGATGCGGGGAACCGCTGGATCTTCCCGGAGCTCCTCGAGGAGGGCCACGAGCCGTGGTCCGGTGTGCGCCGCGTCGCGCTTGCCGCGTCGCCGTTCGCGACGCACGCCGTGGACATCACCGGTTGGTTGCCCAAGGGCATCGCGTCGCTCGAAGCACACGCGCGCTACATGGCAGGCCTCGGCGACGCATGGCCACCCGCCGACATGTTCCTGACCCAGATGGCCGAAACCGACGGGCCGCGTCTCGGTGTGGAGCATGCCGTCGCGTTCGAACTCGTCGAGATGTGATCGGCGACCCCTCGGCCGTCGGCGTGGACGACCACGTTTTCATCAGTCGTTGCGACGGCGGGGGCGGGGGCGACGGCGGTTCCGGTTCCGGGCCGCGGGTCGCGGTCAAGGATTGCATCGACGTGGCGGGAACGGTGACGACCGCGGGATGTCCGGTCGTCGCCGAGGTGGCCGAACCGGCACGTCACGACGCGGCGTGCGTCGCCGGGTTCCGGACGGCGGGAGCGCGGATCGTCGGCAAGACGAACCTGCACGAGCTGTGCTTCGGTGCGACCGGGGTGAACCCGCACTACGGCACCCCGCGCAATCCGCTCGACCCGACCCGTGTCCCGGGCGGGTCGTCGTCGGGATCCGCGGTCGCGGTGGCGACCGGACAAGCCGATGTCGCGCTCGGCACCGACACGGCTGGATCGATCCGTAACCCGGCGGCCTGCTGTGGGGTCGTGGGACTCAAGACGACGTTCGGACGGGTCCCGGTCGCAGGCACCCGCCCACTGGCACCGTCGATGGACACGATCGGTTTGCTCGCCGCGGACGTGTCCGGGTTGGCCGACGCGATGGTGGTGATCGAATCGGGGTTCGGCGACGTGCACGTCGAGTTGTCCTCGGTGCGCCTGGGTCGGTTGACGATCACGAACGTCGATCCACGGATCGATGCGGCGGTCGATTCCGTCCTCGCCCGAACCGGTGCCGATGTCGAAGCGGTCCGGCTCGACGGCTGGTCACGGGCGCACACCGACGGGATCGACCTGATGTACGCGGAGGCGCTCGAGGTCAACCGTTGGATCGTCGAGGCACACCGCGATCGACTGGGTGCCGATGTGCGGGCCCGGTTCGACCGTGCCGCAGGACTGAGCAGTGATCATCTCCTGCGGGTGCGGGAGCGGCAGGCACAGTGGCAGGTCGAGCTGGCCATCGCGTTCGAAGGGTTTGACGCGATCGTGTCGGCGGGTCTACCGGAGTTCCCGCGCCACGTGCACGACGCCGATCCGTCCTCCAATGTCGCCGCCGTCGCGGTGAGCTTCGCCGGGTTTCCCGCGCTGTCGCTCCCGATCCCGACGATGCTCGGACCGACCACCGTTGCGGGCGGGTCGTTCCCCGCGTCGCTCCAGGTCATCGGGCGGCCGGGATCCGAGGAACGTCTGATCGCGCTGGGGCGTGTCCTCGAGGAACGCGGCGTGACGTGGTCGTATCCCACGGCGGACAAGAAGGTGGTTCGTCGAGGTGGAGTTTGATACCCCCTGGGGTATGATGGTCTCATGGCCACTCAGACGATCACCAACGACTCCTTCGAGCACACGGTTGCCGCCAACGACATCGTCCTGTTGGATTTCTGGGCGTCGTGGTGCGGTCCGTGCCGGGCGTTCGCTCCGGTGTTCGAAGCTGCATCGAGTGCGCATCCCGACATCGTGTTCGGCAAGGTCGACACCGAAGCGGAACCCCTGCTCGCCGCCACCTTCGGGATCCAGTCGATCCCGACGCTGATGGCGTTCCGTGAAGGGATCCTCGTGTTCTCGCAACCCGGTGCGTTGCCCGCCGACACCTTCGAGAAGGTGATCGACGCGGTCGAGGGGCTCGACATGGACGATGTGCGGGCCAAGATCGCCGAACACAACGCCGCCGGCGGCCACGATGACGACCGCTGACCTCGAGGCGCGCAAGCGGGTCCTCAACCGCCTTCGCCGCGCGAGAGGCCAACTCGATGCGGTCATCGCCGCGATCGAGGACGAGCGTTCGTGCCGCGACGTCGTCACACAACTGGCCGCGGTGTCGAGCGCGCTCGACCGGGCCGGTTTCACGATCATCTCATCGGCGATGAAGGGGTGCATCGCCAACCCCGACGGTGTGAACCCCGACGACGGGATGACTGCCGAAGAACTCGAGAAGCTGTTCCTGTCGCTGTCCTGACCCCGTGTGTCGGTCGAGGTGACCGACGCGATTCCCGACCTCGAAAGGGTTACCGATGTGTAGACCAGTTGCTTGTCGAAAGTGCGGCAAGACCACGTGGGCCGGTTGCGGGCAACACGTCGCCCAGGTCAAGGCGACCGTTCCCGACGACCAGTGGTGTCCCGGGCATGCAGACGAACCGCGCGAACCGGGTCGCGTGGGACGCCTGTTCGGACGTCGCTGACCCACACGCGGTCGCGCTGTCGACTCGAGGCCGAACCGACCGATTGTCCCTGAAAACGTCGAAACCGGCGGCTCGAGACGCTCGGGCCGCCGGATTCGAAAGCGCGTGAGTCAGCCGCCGAGTGCCTTGGCCTTGAGCACCTCGAACTCGTCCTGGGAGATCACGCCGGCGTCGAGCAACGACTTCGCCTGCGCGATGTCGTCGGCGGGCGTGCTCGCCGCCGTCTGGCGGATGTACGAGCGCATGTCGGCCTCCATCGCCGCTTGCTGGGCCATCGAACGCTTCGCCATGCCCTCCCCGTTTGCGATCAGGTAGACGAGCATGCTGAGCAACGGGAGGATCAGCAGGAACAGGACCCAGACGGCCTTGCCTGCGCCGCTCATGTCCTTGTTGCGGAACAGGTCGGAGATGACGCTGAACAGCATCATCAGGTACATCAACATGAAGAACACACTGAGCACGGTCCACAGCAGTGAACCGAGGCCGATGTCGCCGAGCAGCATGATGGGGATTCCTTCCATCGAAACGCTCCCGGAGGATCCGGAACGCACACGATGCTACGCGAGCGACATTACTACCGTCTGATCGGCGGACTCAACCCTGGGCGGCGGCCTCAGTCGTGGACGGGCACGCGGTCGGATCCCACGGGGCGGCAGGTTGCACCGCCGGAGTCGGGGTCTGTTGGTTGTCGTTCGTACCGGATCGCGATCGTTGTGTCGTCGTCGGGCGGCTCGTCGGCACCGTCGGTGCGGGCGGCGCGACGACCCCGAAGTGTGATCCGGTCACGACGGTCACCTGCGCCCCGGGCGTCACCTTGGCCGGGTCGAGCGCGATGATGACGTTTCCGGTGAGGTGATCGGCGACCTGCTGCGCCTCGCCGGAGGACGCGGCGGTGTCGGAGCCGTAGTAGACGACGGTTTCCGAACGGTTGCCGACGGGGGTGGAATCTCCCGCGGCCGACGCCTGGAACCCGAGCGCACCGAGTGACGCGGCGGTCGAGCCGGCTTGGCCGTTCGCACCCGATCCGTTCACCACCGTGGTTCGAAAGCTGCCGACGGCCGGCAGCAGGGACCCGTCGAGGGTGTTGGTGCCCGGCGCCAGACCGAGGACCTGACGGATAACGGCTCGGTCGGCGACGATGTCGGGCCACACGACGTCGCCCTCGTTGGAACCCTTGTAGTAGTAGGTGCCGCTGAGGTCGACGACGACGGGCAAGGTGAGTTGCGGTGCTGTCGCCGGGTCGGCGTTGTGATATCCGAGCACGAGGTCGACCATGTGGCTCGCCGACATGCCGCTGTCGACCTCGAGGTTCGGCGCGACCGACGACACGATCTGATTGTCGACCGCCAGGTCGCCCAGGCCGCGCTTTTGCACCGAGGTCGCCAGGATCTTGAGAAACTCGTGGTTGCGCCGGATACGCGACAGGTCACTTTGGGGGTCGTAGGGCCAGTTCGCCGGGTTCGTCGACGTCATCGTCGCCGGGCGGTAGCGAAGGTGCCGGGCTCTGACGAGTTGCAACGACTGGACGCCGTCGAGTTCGACGCAACCGGGGGCCGCGATGTTCAGGCCGGAGTTGCCGTCGAAGACCGGCTCGGGAAAGTTGACCTTCACGCCGCCGAGTGCGTCGACGACCTTCGCAAAGGTGTCGAAGTTCAGTTCCACGTAGTGCTGGATGCTGATCCCGAGGTTGTCGCGGACCGCCGCGACCAGTTGCCCCGGCCCCTCGTAGAGCGCCGCATCGATCTTGTAGGCGCCTTCGGCCCGGGCGTTCGGTGCGAACAGATCCCGAGGAATCGACAGCAGCGATGCGGAGTGGGTCTTGCCGTCGAGGTGCACGATCATCACGACGTCGCTGTTGATGCCGGTGACCCCCTGCGAGCATTCGCCATAGGAGGGATTGTGGTTGTTCTTCAGCACACATCGATCGGTGGACCCGACCATGAGGATGTTCTCGGTGTCGGCAGTGCCTGCGGCCGTGGCACTGAGGTGCGCGACGTCGACGCGTCTGATCTCGCCGTTCAGCCGCCAGCTGTAGCCGACGAGCGCGGCCGCGGCGAGAACGAGCACGCCGAGGAACGCAGCGATCGTGATGCCGATCCGCCTGCGCCGGGACGAGCGTCGACGATGCCGACCTCCCCGGCGTGCGCCGCGACGGATTTCGCGGATCGCATCGGGGACTTCGACCGGGAGGGCATCCGCGTCGAATCCTGGGTCGTGATACGACATCTGTTCGAGTTTACGGCGCGGAGGTAAAGCCGGTTGTAGTTGAACGGCGTCGACACGAGCTCGCGGGCGACGTGAATCGCAGCGTGCCGGCGACCGGCCTCGGTCGCGTCAACCGGTGTAGGTCGGTGTCACCGTGACCGCCGATGCGGGTCGAGCAGCCGGCTGGGGCGCGGTCGTCGAGGTCGTCGGTGCGATCGAGGTGGTGGTCGCAACCGTGGTCGTGGTCGTTGTGGCGGCGAGCACGGTGATCACGACGTTCGCGTAGCGAGCCGTCCCGCCCTCGGACTGCTGACAGCGGCCGGTCACGGTGTACTGACCGGGAGCGGCGTTCG
>JAFDWI010000103.1 GCA_018268545.1 Actinomycetota bacterium | reverse complement strand
CCGGATCCGTTCCACCTCGGTGCCGATCGACAGGCGTTCGTAGACCTCTTCCCGGGGGATCGGCCCGCCCGGTACGGCCGAGGGACGGTCCGGGCCGGCGGGTCGTCCGCCCGGTTCCCAACAACGTCCCAGCATGCCGTGGATGATCTCGGCGCCCCGACCGTCGGGGAGTTCGACGACGACCCGGGCAGGCCGTCGCCAGGCTTCCAGCCGCCGCCTCCGGTGGATCGCGTCCGCCAGGGTCGCGGCCCGGTCGCGGAGTTCCGCGGCACGCTCGAAGTGCTGCCCCGTCGCGAGTTCGATGATCCTGGACCGCAATGGGTCGAGGAGCACCTCGGGGTGGGCCGCGACCCCTGCTCGGATCGTGTCGCACAGCCGCGCGTACTCCTCCCGCGAAATCGACCCCGAGCACGGACACGATGCGACACCGAGCTGCGCGGCGGTACACGCGGGTCGCGGCGGCGTCCCGAGCCCGTCGAGTTCGAGTTGGCCGAGTCCCGACTCGGGGACCTTCGTCGTGCACCGTCGCAGCGGGACGACCGTGGTGATCGCCTCGATCGCACGATGCGCGGCAGCCGCCGAGGGGAGCGGCCCGAGGTACACGGTTCCCGGCGGTGGGGGTGATCGGGTGACGATGAGCCTCGGGAACGGTTCGTGGCCGAGGCAGACATAGGCCATCGAACGCCAGCGGGTCGCATGGGAATTGAACCGTGGGAGATGCTCGGCGATGAGGCGCACCTCGCGCACCGCCGCCGCGAGCGGATGGACACCGACCTCGTGGTCGATCGACGTCGTGGATCGCAGCAGATCGCCGACCTTTCGGCGGTCGTCGCTCGAGAAGTACGAACGGACCCGTGCCCGAAGGTCGGTCGCCTTGCCCACATAGAGCACGTTCCCGACCCGGTCACGGAACAGGTAGACGCCGGGCGCATGGGGAAGCGATTCGGTGAGGCGCAGCTTGGCGATGTGCGGGTGGCCTGCCAGACGTGGCCAATCGAGCAGGTCGTCGAGCCCCAGGACACCGTGGGAACCGGCGCGGTCGAGCAACACCATCAACAGGTCGCCGGTCGCGAGGGCGTCGTCGAGCGCCCGATGGCTCGGCCTATGATCGAGCCGCAACGCATCCGCGAGGGTGCCGAGCCGGCAATTCGGCACCTCCGCGCGTACGAGCCGTCGAGCCAGCGCGAGGGTGCAAACCGACGCGTTTTCGAAGCGCCGATGCCCGGATCGTTCGAGCTCGGCGCCGAGGAACCCGAGGTCGTAACGGACGTTGTGGCCCACGATCACGGCGTCCCCGACGAATTCGACAAGGTCGGCGGCGACGGCACGGAACGGCGGTGCTCCGTCGACCATGTCGGTTCGGATGCCGGTCAGCTCGGTGATGAAACTCGGGATCGGCATCCCCGGGTCGACCAACGACGAGAACGTCGCCTCGCACACACCACCGCGCAGCCGGACCGCCCCGATCTCGGTGATGGCGCCGTCGCGTGGCGTGCCCCCGGTCGTTTCGACGTCGATGATGCAGAACGTGGTGTCGACGAGCGGGGTCCCGGCGTCGTCGAGGCTGCGTTGACGGAAGGCGGATCGGGTGGACACGCGAGGTCGATCGTAGTCGAACGGATGTTCGTGGGTCGGTCGCGGCGGTGATCGCGCGCGTCGGCCCACTTCGGTCGGGTCGGGCGATGCCGGTAGCATCGGGGCGTGTCGATGACCCGTTATCGCTGCCGAGTCTGTGGAAACCTGACGAGGTTCGACGTGACCGAGTCTCGACGGACGCGGGCGTTCCATCATTATTCGGTCGGCGGGGTTCTCCAGATCGAAGACACCGAGGTCCTCGACGAGGTGATCGAATCGGTCGTGTGCCGGTGGTGTGGGCCCTCGGCCGACGTCGACGTGTTGAGCGCCGAGGAGGCCGCTGCGGCCACGGGAGCGGAGTCGACGGGATGACCGCGACGATCGTCTCCCCGCAGGTCGCGGATCCGATCGTCGACCACGAGCCACCCAAGGTCGCGCACGTCATCGCGAGGGAGAACCACTCCGATGCCGACACCCTGGTGACGGCCGCGTACATCGAAGGTACGCCGCTCGAGGCGTTGTGCGGGCAGGTGTTCGTGCCGAGTCGGGACCCGAACGGGTTGCCGCCGTGCGAGCGCTGCATGGAAATCGTCGCCGAGATTCTGCGCCTGCGCGAAGAACTCGGCTGAGGCAACGTTCTTCGACGCGGGTTTCCAGCCGTGCGGCACCTCCTGGTCACGAACGACTTCCCGCCGAAGGTCGGTGGAATCCAGTCGTACCTGTACGAACTCTGGCGCCGCCTGGACCCGGGTGACGTGCATGTGCTGACGACACCGCACCACGGCTCGTCACGCTTCGACCGTGCGCAGGACTTCGCGGTCTCTCGCAGTCGCGAGCCCGTGTTGTTGCCGCATCGGGGCATGGTTCGTCGAATCGAAGAACTCGCGGACCGCCACGATGCCGAGCTCGTGGTGCTCGATCCCCTCCTCCCGATCGCGGCGGTCGGCGCGAGGTTGGAACGTCCGTACGCCGTCGTGGTCCACGGGGCCGAGGTCACGGTACCCGCGATGGTTCCGCCGGTTCGGGCTCGGATGGGCTCCATCTTGCGTGGGGCGCGGCTGGTCATCGCAGCGGGCCCGTTTCCCGCTGCCGAAGCCGAACGGGTCGCGGGCTGTGCACTGCCGACCGTGGTGATTCCACCGGGCGTCGACACCGCACGGTTCGATGGCCTGGACGCGGATCGACGTTCGGCTGCGCGGATGCGCTACGGGGTGCACGGGAGTGGACCCGTGATCGTCAGTGTGTCGCGACTGGTCCCCCGCAAGGGCATGGACGTCCTCGTCCAGGCGAGCGCTCGTCTCGCTACGGAATTCCCCGATCTGTCGGTCGTGATCGGTGGTTCCGGCCGTGATGCTCAGCGTCTGGAGCGTCTCGTCCGCGACTGTGGCGCTCCGGTCCAGCTCGTCGGTCGGGTGGCTGACGACGAACTCGCCGAGTTCGTCGGCATGGGCGATGTGTTCGCGATGTGCTGTCGGAACCGCTGGTTCGGGATCGAACAGGAAGGGTTCGGCATCGTGTTCCTCGAGGCGGCCGCGGCGCGGGTTCCCCAGTTGGCCGGTGCGAGCGGAGGCTCTGCCGATGCGGTCGCCCACGGTCGTACGGGCCTCGTCGTCGCCGATCCGGCATCGGTCGGCGCGGTCACGGGCTCGTTGCGGGCGATGCTGTCGGACCCTGCGATGCGTGATCGATTCGCCGAGGCGTCCCGGGAGCGGGCGATGGCCGAATTCGACTACGACAACTTGGCCCGTCGGCTCGGCGAAGCGCTCGAATCGGCTCGGATCGGTTCGTCACCGTGACCGACCACCCTTCGACGGGCGCCCCGGCGATCGTCCGGGTGGCGATCGGCGTGACGTCGGTTTTCGTGGTCGTCGAGGTGGCGGCCGGCGTCGCGCCGAAGGGCAACGCCGGTCTTGTCGCCGTGGCCTGGGCGCTCGGAATGTTCGCGGTGGGTTCGTTCCTGTT
>JAFDWI010000102.1 GCA_018268545.1 Actinomycetota bacterium | reverse complement strand
GCGGCCCTCGACCACCCCGAAGCCTTGTCGATTGTCGGGCGAGGGTCCGCTCCCATGCCGAGGAGACGCACCGAAATGACTGTTCTGCGCGAAGCCGACCGAACCCGGATCTACACTGAGCTTGCGGCTGCGACCAGCCCCGAAACCACGGAGATTCTCATGCGCGAAGTCTTCGATGCCCGATGGGAAGATATCGCCACGAAATCTGATATTGCCCTGCTCGACAACAGGTTCACCGGGGTCGATGGCCGCTTCACCGGTCTCGAGGATCGCTTCACCGGTCTCGAGGATCGCTTCACCGGTCTCGAGGATCGCTTCACCGGTCTCGAAGAACGCTTCACCGGTCTCGAAGATCGCTTCACCGGTCTCGAGGGTCGAGTCGAACAACTCGAAACCAAAGTCACGGTGCTGGAGGGCCGTGTCGAGCTACTCGACGCCAAAGTCACCGCACTCGACACCAAAGTCACCGCACTCGACACCAAAGTCGAGCGGCTCGATGTCAGGATCACCGACTTGCAGTCGGAGATGCACAAAGCTTTCAACGCGCAGACTTGGAGGATGATCTCGGCGATGATCGCACTCGCCGGAGTCATCGTCGCCGGAATGCACTTTGCCTGAGTGGTCGTGGCACGGAGCTACGGCACCACGCGAGCGCGCACCTCTGGTCGGAAGGGCACAGCGAGACCTGGTCGGTCGAGGAAGCTTGTCGGACCGAAGGTCATAGCGCTACCGAGCCAGGCGGGGGCGTCGGGGCCCAGGTGCTCGGGGTCGCCTCGGCGATCAATGCGAGCAGATCGACGACCCCCGGTTCGGCGAGCGTCGATCGGGGTGTGACCGCGCTGACGAGTGCGACGAGTACGTCGATCGCGTCCGGCGATTCCGGCGCGTCGGGCGACGGGTCCGCAAGGCCTGGTACGACCCGGGTCGGTCGCGTCTCGTCGACCGGGAGGACGAGTCCGGCTACGGGTTGGTCGATCGCAAGGGTGACCGTCGACGTTGCTCGGGTCGCGGTTGTGGCCATGCCGAGGTGGATGACCGCGCCGGCACTGGTAGCAGGTGCGGATGTGGCGACCGCGGCGGCCAGGGTGACGTCGCTCGCAATGGCCGGCTCGGTGGCCCAATCGGGCGGGGTCACCTGTTCGCCGTCGGGCACGTCGTAGAGCAGGCCGAGCACCTTGAGGCGGCGCACGACCTCGATCGCCCGGCGTCGGTCCTGTGCGCCCCAGCTCGCGAGCTCATCCGCGAGCGACTCTGCGAGCGGTCGGCCGTCCAACTTGACCACCAAGGCGGCCAGGTCGCCCGACAGACGCAAGACCTGCGCGGAGCCGCACAGCACGGCGACGGCCGAGTCGCCGACTTCGCTGTAGCACGCGTCGGGCGCCACCCCGAGGCGTGCCCCCCAGTGCACCGGTTGCAGCATCGGCCGCTGCGGGTCGGTCGGCTCGCCGGTCGAGGCCGATAGCGGCACCTGCGCCGCGGGTGGTCGCGATGCCACGTCCGACGCCCGGTCGGACGAGACCGGCGAGTCGGACGGCGCGGCCGCTTCCGGCAGGACCGCAGGATCGGACGAGACCACAGTGTCGGGCGACGCGGCCGCTTCCGGCAGGACCGCAGGATCGGGCGACGCCGCGGGATCGGACGAGACCACAGTGTCGGGCGACGCGGCCGCTTCCGGCAGGACCGCAGCGTCGGACGACGCCGGCGGGTCGGGCGAGACCGGCGGGTCGGGGGGAGCAGGGGTGCCGGGCTGCTCGGTCATGGCTGTGCCCCTGGGGCCAGACGGCGGCCCAAGCGCCGCAGGCGTTCAGCGGGGCGTTCGTAGGTTCCGGGCAGGGGTGCGAAATTGGCGCGCAGCAACATCGCCCGCGACGCCCAGGGGCGGTCGACGTGGCGGAGTTCCCAGAACACACCGAGTTGTTCCAACCCGTGGACGGCGTCGACGGTCGAGTCGGTGCGCAGCCAGAGCCGGTCGAGCGCCGGGACCCGGTACGTGGCGGCCCAGGCGCCGAGCGGGTCGGCGTCGGGCGCCAGGCCGAGTTCGCGGTGGGCAAACACCACGGCAGTCGCGAGGATCGATTCCTGGCCCCAACGTCGAGCGAGGGCGAGTAGACGGTCGGCGTCGAGCGCGGGCGCGGCGGCGATCTGGGCGACGTCACGTAACTCGCGGGCGCGCACCACGCCGAGCACGAGCAGGTGCGAGCACGCATGCAGGAGCGTCTCTTCGCGGCCCAGCGTGCGGCGTTCGGCTTCGGCGAAGGTGTAGGCGCGGTCGGTGTCCCACAGTTCGCGGTCCGGGACGCGCACGCCGAGCGGTCCCCAGACCAAGATGCGGTGCAGGTCGACCTCGAGGTTCATCTCGCCGATGGCGACGGTCGCGCCCCGACCGACGAGCCCGCACCATCCGGGCGTCGGGTCCGGGTCGATGCGCATGCCACCGGCGGCGACGAGCACGTCGGATGCCCGGGCGATCTGCTCGGGTCGGACGAGCAGGTCGAGGTCGCCGGTCGGTCGCATCTGCGCGTCGGGGAAGTCGAGTGCGGCGACGGCGGTCCCTTTGAGGACCCGGACGTCGATGTCGGCACGGTCCAACACCCCGAGGATCGGGGCGAACCGGCGCTCGTAGACGATGCGTTGCCGGGTGAGGTCGGCTTCGAGACGGGCGGCTTGGGCACGTTGTTCGGTGGTGACCGGGAGCGCGTCGGCGGCGACCGCTGCGACGAGGAGCCCGGTGAGGCGGTGCGCGTCGCACTCGGACACCAGCTCGGACCAGGCCCGTTCGTCGAGTGGCCGGGCGGGTGGTGTCACACGGGTCGGGAGCCCGTGCGCGGCGACGAATCTGGCGGCACTGCTGAGTTGGTGGTCCCAGCGGGGTGCGTCGGCCATTGCCGCCAAGTCTGGCCGATCGTGGCCGGCCCCATCGGGTTTCGGGGTGACCGGTCGATTGTTGTCGGCAGCGCGACAGCGTCGGTGTCAGTGCATCGCGACGATGAGCGCGACGACGATCGCGAGAAACGCGACCTGGGTGCCGATCATCCACTGGAGCAGGTGCCGGAACTCGTCGCGCATCTCGGCACGCAACCCCGAAATCTCTTCGTGGAACTCCATGCGGACGAGCGCGAGCTCGCCTTTCAGCAGCTCCTTCGTGACGGGCTCTTCGACGTCTCGTGCCGGGAAGTACGACATCACTTCGTTGGTCGCCTCTTCTTCCAGTCCGGTTCTGGTCAAGTACTCGTACATTGCGTGACGGTGTTTCTCGGACAATGCCACGGCTTCCTCCAACCCTAGTTGTTCGATGATTTCCAGGTGGGGGAAACGAATCCCGATAGCGGCCCTGCGCTCTGACGAGCGTTGCCGAGGCCAGCTGCAATCGAAGCGTCCGGATCGGGTCTGATCATCGCACGCGGCTGTGACATCGCTCCCGAGGCGGCGCGGATCGGGAGGCGGGGATCGCGGGGCCGGGCGGATCGGTGAATCGGTGAGTCAGTGGTCTTTGGCGAACCATTCGGCGGTGCGGGAGATGCCTTCACGCAACTCGACGACGGGTTCCCAGCCGAGCAACGTACGCGCCAAGGTGATGTCGGGTTGGCGTTGGGTGGGGTCGTCCACGGGCAGGGGCCGTTGCTCGATCGGCGAGGCCGACCCGGTCACCTCCAGCACGACACGTGCGAACTCGGCGACCGTGATCTCGTGGGGGTTGCCGATGTTGACCGGCCCGGTCACCTCGGCGTCCAACAGGGCGAGAAAGCCCCGCACTTCGTCGTCGACGTAACAGAACGACCGGGTCTGGTGTCCGTCGCCGTAGATCGTGAGGGGTTCACCGGCGAGCGCCTGGTTCACGAAGTTCGACACGACCCGTCCGTCGTCGGGGCGCATGCGGGGCCCGTAGGTGTTGAAGATCCGCACGATGCGGATGTCGATGCCGTGGTGACGGTGGTAGGCCATGGTGATCGCTTCGGCGAACCGTTTGGCTTCGTCGTACACGCCCCGGGGTCCGATCGGGTTGACGTTGCCCCAGTAGGTTTCGCTCTGGGGGTGCACCAGCGGGTCGCCGTAGGTTTCGCTGGTGGAGGCCAGGAAGAACGTGGCGCCTTTGGCTTTCGCCAACCCGAGGCAGTTGTGGGTGCCGAGCGACCCGACCTTGAGGGTCTGGATCGGGATTCGTTCGAAGTCGATCGGCGAGGCGGGCGACGCAAAATGCATGATCGCGTCGACGTCTCCCGGCACCCACACGTAGGAACTCACGTCGTGTTGCACGAAGGTGAAACCGGCCACCCCGAAGAGTTCTTCGATGTTCGCGGTGGTGCCGGTGATCAGGTTGTCGATGCACACGACCTGGTCACCCCGGTCGAGCAGCGCCCGGCACAGATGCGAGCCGAGGAATCCGGCGCCGCCGGTCACCACGATGCGTGCCATGTCAGGCCCGTCCGATCTCGACGACGGTGAACCCGCGGCGTTTCAACGACGCACGGTCGACGATGTTGCGCGTGTCGACGACGACGGGCCTGTCCATGAGGTCGGCGACCTTGTCGAAGTCGAGCCAGCGGAACTCGTCCCATTCGGTGAGGATCGCGAGCACCGCGGCACCTTCGCAGGCGGCGTAGGGGTCGGTGGCGATGGTGACGCTGGTGCCGTCGGGGCCGGTGCGGGCGACGGGGTCGAAGGCGGTGACGTGCGCGCCTCGAGCGATCAACCGGTCGATGATCTCGATCGAGGGCGATTCGCGCAGGTCGTCGGTGCCGGCTTTGAAGGTGAGCCCCCACACGGCGATGGTCTTGTCGGCGACGCTGCCGTCGGCTGCGGCGACGATCTTGCCGGCGACCCGGTCGAACTGGCGCTCGTTGACCGCGACGACACCT
>JAFDWI010000101.1 GCA_018268545.1 Actinomycetota bacterium | reverse complement strand
GGTGCGGCGACGCTGCCGGTCTCCTACAACATCCTCTCGGCCGCGCCCTACGCACTGAACGCCAACAGTTCGCCGCCCGGGTCGAACGACTGGAACTGCAAGCCCACCGCGGCCCATCCCCAGCCCGTGATCCTGGTGAACGGAACCTTCGCCACCATGGGTGAGAACTGGGCGGTCATCTCCCCGGCGCTCAAGAACGCCGGCTTCTGCGTGTTCGCCTTCAACTACGGCGCGACCTGGATCACGACGTTGACGCTCGGCCACATCTCGTCGATCAACCACATCGACCAGAACGCCGCCGAACTGTCGACGTTCGTCAACAAGGTGCTCGCCGCGACCAAGGCGTCCAAGGTCGACCTGGTCGGTCATTCCCAGGGCGGGATGATGCCGAACTACTACCTCAAGTTCCTGAACGGCGCTGCCAAGGTCAACGCACTGGTGGGCCTGGCTCCCTCCAACCACGGCACGACCCTGGACGGGATCGTGACCTGCGGGATGCAGTTGGGTACGGCACTGCCGACGCTCATGCCGTTCATCTCGACCGCGCTCGCCGCCGGCGGTATTCCGGCCGCAGCCGATCAGATGGTCGGTTCGGCGTTCATGAAGAAGATGGCGACCAAGCCCGACACGGTTCCCGGCGTCAAGTACACGGTCATCTCGACCAAGTACGACGAGGTCGTCACCCCCTACACCTCGCAGTTCCTGTCGGGGTCGAACGTGACGAACATCGTGCTGCAGAACCAGTGCTCGCTGGACCACTCCGAGCACGTGTCGATCGCATTCGACCACATCGCCACCCAGGATGTGCTCAACGCGCTCGACCCGGCGCACGCCAAGACCCCGGTGTGCTCGTCGGTGCTCCCGCTCATCGGCGGCTGAACCGCACCACCGACAACCCGATCACCAACCACACGACCGTTCAGGGGTGCGTGGACCGGACACCGAACGTCCGGGACACGCACCCCTGACGCGTCACGTCGACAGAAGCTCGCCACACCGCCCCCATCGCGCCCTCGAACCGTGGCCGTGCCGCCACGTCGACCGCGACGCGCGGGAACGTCGGAGGATGCGCCGACAGGCGTATCCGACCAAAGGGCACAGTGGCATTTCTCCAAGCGGAGCTTGGAGGTCATCAATCGTGGGCCGAGGCAGATGTGACCTGTCCGCGCAGCCTGTCGGCAGGGATCTGCCGGTGGTGGTGCACGGGTCGCTCGCGCTCGAAGCGCGTGCCACACCACCAGACCCCAAGCGCTCGAAGAAGGTGAGGCACGTCGTGACGTTGACATTCGCGGTCGCGCACGGCAGGATGGTCGGCGATGAAGCGTTCCGCGACCCTCCTGCTTCTCGTGTAGGCGAACACCGCCATATCGGTGTTCGCCGAAGCTCCTGTGCCCGAGAATCGGGCCGGGAGCTTCTTGCGTTTTCCGGCACCGGCCGCGCCACCCCCTCATCGTCCGAACCACCCACTCCTCGACAAGCGAGCTGATCCCATGTCACCCACCCCAGCGCAGAAGCACACGATGCCCTTCGAGAAGTATCGCCCGTTCCTGCCGCTCGAGCTCGCCGATCGCACCTGGCCGAACCGGCGCATCGAGACCGCGCCCCGGTGGTGTGCGGTGGACCTGCGTGACGGGAACCAGGCGCTGATCGACCCGATGGGCCCGGACCGCAAGATGCGGATGTGGAAGACGCTGGTCGCCATGGGCTTCACCGAGATCGAGGTCGGGTTCCCCTCGGCGTCGAGCACCGACCACGACTTCATCCGCCAGTTGATCGAAGACGACCTCATCCCCGACGACGTCACGATCCAGGTGTTGACCCAGTGCCGTGAGGATCTGATCACCAAGACCTTCGAAGCGTTGCGGGGCGCGGCACGAGCCGAGGTGCACTTCTACAACTCGACGTCGATCCTGCAACGCGAGGTCGTGTTCGGCCGTGACACCGACGGGATCATCGAGATCGCGGTCGACGCCGCCAAGTTGTGCCGCAAGCTCGAGGACACGATCGACACCCACGTGACCTACGAGTACTCACCGGAGTCCTACACCGGTACCGAGGTCGACTTCGCGGTGGAGATCTGCGAGGCGGTCGCCGAGGTCATCGAACCGACCCCGGAGAACCCGTTGATCCTGAACCTGCCGGCGACGGTCGAGATGTACACGCCGAACATCTACGCCGACACGATCGAGTACTTCCTGCGCAAGATCCGCAACCGGGACTCGATCGTGTTGTCGTTGCACCCGCACAACGACCGGGGCACCGCGGTCGCCGCAGCCGAATTGGGGCTCCTGGCAGGTGCCGATCGGGTCGAGGGTTGCCTGTTCGGCAACGGCGAACGCACCGGCAACGTGGATCTGATCACGTTGGCGTTGAACCTGTTCACCCAGGGCGTCGACCCACGCCTGGACATCTCCGACATCGACGCGATCCGTCGCACGGTCGAGTACTGCAACCGTCTGCCCGTGCACGAACGCCACCCCTACGGCGGCGACCTGGTGTACACGGCGTTCTCGGGTTCGCACCAGGATGCGATCAAGAAGGGGTTCGCGGCCATGTACGCCGAGTCCGAGGCAGCGGGGCACGGGCACGACTATGCGACCTGGGCGGTGCCGTACCTGCCGATCGATCCGGCGCACCTGGGGCGCGACTACCAGGCGGTGATCCGGGTGAACAGCCAGTCCGGCAAGGGTGGGGTCGCCTACATCATGGAGACCGAGCACGGGTTCACGTTGCCGCGCCGGTTGCAGATCGAGTTCTCCAAGCAGATCCAGTCGATCGCCGAGGACACCGGCACCGAGATCTCGCCGACCGAGCTGTGGGCGACGTTCACCGACATCTATCTGCCGACCGAGCCGACGTTGGTGTTGCGCAGTCACGAGACCACCCACGACGAGCACGACAACACCTCGATCACCGCGCAGGTGCTCGTCGACGGGGAGCCGACGACGGTCACCGGTGAGGGCAACGGCCCGATCGCGGCGTTCGTCGATGCGCTCGCGAACGGCATCGGGATCGGCATGGACGTCGTGGACTACTCGGAGCACGCGATGGGCACGGGCTCGGACGCGACGGCGGTCGCCTACGTCGAGACCCAGGACGCACAGGGCACGGTCCGTTGGGGTGTCGGGATGAACCCGAACATCTCCACGGCGTCGCTCCAGGCGGTGCTGGCCGCCGCGGATCGGATCCGCAACCGGCGTTGAGTCGCCGGGCGGGTCGGTGATGCCGGCCCGCCCGGACATCCGGGTTTGAGATCGTCGCGTTCGGGGCACTTGTTCGTCTCGAGCGACCGCGCGCCGAGCGCGGGTTCGCCGACGAACGAGGAGACGACCCGTGACCATCCCGACCGCATCCACATCCGGACCCGTACCCGCTTCGTCGGCGAGCCGCGCTCGACGCCGCGCACGACGCCGGGAGCGGCGCGCCACCCGACGGAACGACCGACTCCGACGCCTGGCCGCGCTCATCGGTGTGCTGGTGGCCGTCGCGGTGTCGATCGTCGCCGTCCGGGTCCACGTGGCGTCCGCCGATGCCGGGTTCGGCTCCGGTCGACGCAACGTCACCACCGACGGTTTCACGCATCCGTGGCTGGGCGCCTACGTCACGAACGTGGGCCTCGCGTGGTGCATCGATTCGGGGCGCGGCTACCCGCGTGCGGCGGGCAACCACTCCACGGTCGATGTGCCCGCGACCCGTGGGGTGGGCCTCGACGATCGGTTCGCGCTCGCCTATGCGCTGTGGGCCTATGGCGCTTCGGGTGATCCGACGATCGCGGCGGGGCTGGCGACGGTGGTGCACGGCCTGTCCGGTGACACGAACGCGTCGGTGAACGTGCCCGCGATGCGGATCTCGGATCCGGCGGTCCGCAACGCGGCGCTCGCGATCCACGCGGATGCGAAGCGCCGATCCCACTGGGTGTCGTCCCCCCAACGTGACCCGTGGCGGGTCGCGACCCGCCTGGAGCACCTGGGGGCCCTCGACTGGCGGGCGACGACGACGGTCACGACCGCATCGGGTCGCCCGATCGCCGGCCATCGGGTCGGGTTGGTGCCCGGAAACGTCACCGACGGTCCGGGCGTCGAGCACATCTTCAGCACCGACGGCAACGGTCGGATCGTCACGACGTGGTCCCAGGCCGACGCGGTCCGACCGATCACGATCGGCGCGCAGACCACCGCGCCGATGTACTACTCGGTGTGGCAGGGGCCGACGTACCCGAGTGGGTTGCTGCCTCAGCGGGTCGTCACCCCGAACGGCACGATCTACCGCGGGATCGCCTCGGCGGACCTGCCCACGGGCAGGATCCAGCTGCACAAGACCACCGACAACCCGCACTACCAGCAGGCCACGGGTGCGACCTTCGACGTGCACGCAGCGGGCGGGTCGCCGTCTCGTGGGACCTTGACGGTCGGGCCGGACGGCTCGTCGAACACGCTCACGTTGCCCGTCGGCACCTACGTCGCGATCGAGACGTCGGCCCCGCCGGGTGTACGCGTCGATGCGACCCCGCACGCCTTCGAGGTGTCCGAGAACACCACGGCGGGTCTGTCGGTCGTCGACCCGGTCGAGCGGCGGGCCGGGCTGCGTCTGGCGAAGGTCGACGCGGTGACCGGCGAATCGGTCGCGGGGGCCCGCCTGGTGGTGGCCCGCGACACCGACGCGGATGGGACCTACGACGAGACGATCGGTGAGTTCACGAGCGGCACGTCACCGGTCGAGATCCCTGCGTTGGCCGCCGGACGGTTCCGGGTGACCGAGGTCGCCGCACCCGACGGGTACGAGCTGCCGACCGACCCCGCGGAGACCTCCCGGATCGTGACGTTGGCGTGGGACCAGACCGCGACGGTGAGCTTCGCGGATCATCGCAGCATCGCGGTCACGACCCGCACCGGCCTGGACGACGACCGGAGTGCTCCGGCCCCGCCCGCGGGCTCGGCGAACACCGCCCATGTGGTCGGCCCGATCGGCGGTGCGTTGCACGACACGGTCACCGTGCGAGGGCTCGCTCCTCAGGAGGTCGGGACCGTCTCGGTCGAGTTGTTCGGCCCGGTCGCGCCCGACGCGGCGCCGGTGTGCGACGCGGCGCACCGGGTGTTCACCGACACCTGGCGCGTGACCGGTTCGGGCGATTCGACGTCGGGTTCGTTCACGCCGACGCTCACGGGCCGCTACACGTGGGTCGCGACACTCGATGTGCCCGGTGTGGGCCCGGTGTCGGGTCCCTGTGGTGAGGTGAGCGAGTCGGCGATCATCACGCCGACGATCACGACCGTCGCCCAGGCGCCGTCGCCCCGAGGGGCCCGGGCACC
>JAFDWI010000100.1 GCA_018268545.1 Actinomycetota bacterium | reverse complement strand
GTGGATTCGCCACCGCAGACCACCAGGGCCCGACTTCGGGGAGCGTTCATCCGCCGCGCCAAGGAACGCAAACGGGACTACACCGTCGATTGGGTCCACCTGAAGCTGAACGACCAGGCGCAGCGCACGATCCTGTGCAAGGACCCGTTCCGGTCGTCGGACGAACGGGTGACGCGGCTCATCGAGAGCCCCTGATGGCCACGTTCGTGCGCGCCCGTGTCGTCGCGGTCCAGCGGGAACGGCCGGGATACCAGCAGGTGCTGATCGCTCGCGAGGCGTCGTCGGAACCCGAACGGGCGTATGTGATAACCGAGGTGACCGGCCGGGTCGCCGTCGGCGACGACGTGCTCGCGAACACCACCGCGGTCGACCTCGGGCTCGGCACCGGCGGGTTCCACGTGGTCGCGACGAACCTCACCGTGGGCCCCCATGCCACCGCCGGTGGCGGTCACATCATGAAGCTTCGCTACACGCCCCTCCAGATCGACACCGGGGCGACCGAGGAACATCTCGATAATCTCCCCGATCGGATCGACGGATCGGTCGTGGTCGCCTGCACGCTGCACAGCCAGGTGCCGCTCGTGGTGATCGGTGCGCTCGCGATCGAGCCGACCTTGCGCATCGCGTACGTGATGACCGATGGTGCCGCGCTCCCGATCGCGTTCAGCGAACTGGTCGTCGCGATGGGAGAGCGTGACCTGCTGCGTGCGGGAACGGTGACCGCGGGTCATGCCTTCGGCGGCGACCGTGAAGCTGTGGGCGTGCCCGGTGCACTCGCAGTCGCGCGCCACGATGCGGGAGCCGACCTGATCGTGGTCGGCATGGGTCCCGGTGTCGTGGGGACCGGGCATCGCCTCGGGACGACCGCGCTCGAGGCCGCACCGGTCCTCGACACGGCCATCGCGCGCGGGGCCGAGGCTCTCCTGTGTGCGCGAGCATCCCAGGCCGATCGACGCGAGCGGCATCGGGGGCTGAGCCATCACACGGCGACGGTGCTGGAGCTGGTCAGGAGTCGTGTCGGGGTTCCACTTCCCGCAGCGCTGCTCGGGGAAGCCGCTCGGTGGGCCGATCGTCACGAGATCATCGAGGCCCCCGTGCTCGAGGTGGAACGGTTACTGGGCGACTCGGGGCTTCGCGTCACCACGATGGGGCGCGGTGTCGACGAGGACCGTCTGTTCTTCGAAACCGCCATGGGAGCCGGAGCGATCGCGGCGCAGGCAGGTGCTGGTGCCCGAGTGTCGGTGCAGGAGCGGCGATGAGTGCGGGCACCGGCGCCGGCGATCAGAAACTGCGGCGCCAGATGAACCTTCTGGCGGCGTTGCTCCACACCCGGGTACCGCTGTCGGCGCAACAGTTACGGGAGATGATCTTCGAGTACGACGACACGGCGTCGATCACGGCGTTCCGTCGGCAGTTCTCGCGCGACAAAGAGGAGCTCCGGGACATGGGCGTGCCGCTCATCGTCACGACGATCCCGGCGAGCGATCCACCGATCGACGGCTACCGCGTCGACCCCGACGAGTACTACCTCGACGACCCGGATCTCGATGCCGACGAGCTCGCCGCGCTCCGGCTCGCAGCGCAGTTGATCGCGGCGGACGACCCGGTCGATCAGACCGGGTTGTTCAAGCTCGGCGGTCTCATCGGCGGAGCGGTCGCCACCGATGACAACCCGCGGGCGCCCGTGCCTGTCGATCCTCATCTGGGAACGCTGCTCTCGGCGGTCGGTGGGGACCGGGTCGTCGGGTTCGACTACGCAGACCGATCCCGGCGGGTGGTTCCCAGGGGGCTCGGGTTCCAGAACGGTCGTTGGTACGTGAGGGGTCTCGACCTCGACACCGACACCGATCGCGTCTTCCGACTCGATCGCATCGGCGGCGGTGTCGACGATCTCGGGCCGGCACCCCACGTCGAGCCGACCGCGGGTTCGTTGGGTCCGATGCAACCGTGGCGGATCGGGAACGGCCCCAGCCGACCGGTGGCCCTGCGGGTCGCCCCGGTCGCCGCGACCGGTGTCCTCGCCCAACTGCGGGGCCACGGGACAGCCGTGCTCTCGGATTCCGGGTTCATCGAGCTGACCCTCGAGGTGGCCGATGACGTCGGGTTCTGTTTCTGGGTCCTCGGGTTCGGCTCCTCCGTCGAGGTGGTCGACCCTCCCGAGATGCGAAAGATGATCGTGGACCATCTCGACGGGATCATCGCGAAGGTGTCGTCATGAGCACCACGCCCCAGGCATCGGATCGACTCGCTCGACTGCTCGCGCTCGTACCGTGGGTGGCGTCACATCGCGACGGTGTCGACGTCGACGAGGTCTGTGACCGATTCGGGATGACGCGCGCGGAACTCGAACGCGATCTGGACAGCATCATGATGGTCGGCGTCGCGCCGTTCGACCCGGGGACGATGATCGACGCCGGAATCGAGGACGACACGGTTCGGATCGACTTCCGCTACGGGTTCACCCGTCCGCTCCGCCTGACGCCGATCGAAGCTGCGACGCTCACCGTCGCGGCGGCGGCCGCTGCTCGGATCCCCGGCGCCGACGCTTCAGGCCCCTTGCAACGCGCCATCACGAAGCTCGCCGTCGCGACCGGCGACACGGGGCCTGCCCCCGTGGAGGTCGACCTGGGCGAAGTGTCCCGCGACGTCTTCACGCACCTCGACCGGGCGAGGCGTACCAAGTGCCAGATCGAGATCGACTACCCCGACGCCGACGGTGAGCACCCCATCCGGCGGGCCATCGAACCGGCCCAACTGTTCTCGGCGCAGGGCAACTGGTATGTGTCGAGTTGGTGTCATCACGCCGGCGGGGCCCGGGTCTTCCGGCTCGATCGGATCTTGGCGACGTATCCGACCGAACGACCCTTCAGCGCACCGGCGCCCGAAGACTCGGGAATCTCGATCGACTCGGACCGCCCGTGCGTGGTCGTCGAGATCGACCGGGCATTCGCCTGGATGGCCGAACCGGTGCCCGTTCGGGAGCGGGAGGTCCTCGACGAGGTGATCCGGCTCCGGGTCGCCGTGGGATCATCGGCCTGGCTGGCGAGGTGGCTGGTCCAGATGGGTCCTGCGGCGCGGATCGTCGAGGCGGACCCCGGAATCGACGCGGACGCCCTCGTGGAGACCGAGGCCCGTCGCATCCGGGAGCGTTACGAGGAAACCGACGCCACGGTTCGATGAAGGCGCTCCGGTGTGGGCGGGCCGACGCCGGCCCGGTATCGTCGGGGGTTCTGTGACCGACGACAGCCCCGAGTCCCGAGAAGATGGCGGCAGCGTCGCACACGCGGGTCCGATCGTGCTTCCACCGTCGAAGCTGTCTCGCAGGCAGCGCCGCTCACCGGTGCGGTCGATCATCGAATGGATCGTCGTCGTCGCCGGGGCGTTCGGGCTGGCACTGCTGATCCAGACCTTTCTTTTCCAACCGTTCCGGATTCCCTCCGGGTCGATGATCCCCACGCTCGAGGTCCGCGACCGGATCGTGGTGAACAAGATGTCCTATCGGATGCACCCGGTCCACCGCGGTGACGTCGTGGTGTTCACGAGCCCGAAGTGCACGGCGCCGGGCCACCCCGCGTGGGCGAACTGCGGGATCGTCGGGAACTATGCCGATCTGGTCAAGCGTGTCATCGCGCTGCCCGGTGATCGTCTCGCGATCCAGGGCAACCATGTGTACGTGAACGGAGAGGTCCTCTCGGAACCGTACCTGCGCCCGGGAACTGTCACCTTGGGACAGCCCCCGTACGGGTGCGGCTTCGACGGGAACCTGGCCCACCCCTATGTGATCCCGCCGAAGATGGTCTTCGTGATGGGCGACAACCGGTCGGACTCGCTCGACGGGCGTTGTTTCGGCCCGATCCCCGAGTCGTCGCTCGTCGGCCGCGCGTTCGTGGTGATCTGGCCCTTCAGTCGGATCGGCTGGCTCTGAACCCGTCCGTCGGACGACGGTCGCCCTCCTGACCGATCACGTCCACCAGGCGGTCGACGTGATCGCTGTGGATGCCGTCGATTCCCCAACGCACCAGCAGACGCATCCGCCATCGTCGCTGGACCCCCCAGGCGAACGCGCCGAGTCCGGCCCGATGACAGCGGGTCACCAACCCGGGTGTCCAGGAACGCTTGGGCAGGTTCAGTACCTCGATGCCGAGGTCGACCAGATGGTCCAGCTCGACGCCGAACAGCTTGCGGCGGCGGAGCGACGCAACCAGGTGGATCGTCGGATCGGCCGACCTCCATCGGGCCAGTCGACGCAGGTCGGTGTCACAGAGCCACGTGTGTGCGAGCGCTGTCGATCCACTCCGCGCACGGACCTCGAGGATCGCCTCGAAAGCATCGGGATCCTTCACGTCGATCGACAGGTCCGCGTCGGGTCCGATCGCCTCGCCGAGTTGCTCGAGCGTGGGCACGCGCGCCGGGAGATCCGCCGCATCGAGCCGCGCGATCGGTCGACGTCGGCCCCGGTGGCCGATCTTGCCGTCGTGATCGATGACAGGGACGCCGTCCGCGGTGATCCAGACGTCGGTTTCGAACGCGCTCGCGCCCATGCGTCGGGCGATGAGAAATGCTTCGAGGGTGTTCTCGGGCGCATGGGCCCGGCCGCCCCGATGGGCGAATCCGATGATGTTCGGTGCGTCGACGCGAAGCTCCATCGCCGTATGATGCCGGATCCCAGTGCCCGCCGACGGGATGCCGACGTCCTTTGGCCCGGTGTTCCGGGTCGCCGCCGTCCGGATCGCTCAGATCGTCGGCCGGTGCGCGCTAGGGTCGCCCACGCGATGTGGATGTGGTCCGTTCCGCCGGTTCTGTGCCTGGTCGCGGCATTCGTGATCATGCTCGCGGTTCGCGCGGCCAACGGTGGCCTCGCGACGCGCGCGGTGGACGAGGACGTGCGTGATCGTCTCACCGTGTTGCGGGCGCGGGTCCGTTCGTTGGACGAGGAGATCCGTGAGCTGACCCGTGAGCTCGGCGAGGATCCGGTGACGAACCGGTGACGCATGGTCCGGCCCGGTAGCATCGGGGGCGATGCTCGACTTTTCGCCGGAGAAGATGTTCTTCATCTTCCTGATCGTCCTGATGGTGCTCGGACCAGAGAAGCTGCCCGAGGTCTCTCGGAAGTTCGGGCGCGCCATGGGGGAACTCCGGAAACTGTCGGGTGGATTTCGCGAAGAGATGAACCGGGCTGTGACCGACATGACCAATGATTCGGGTGGAACGAGCCGCCCGGCCCCGTCCGAACCGGGCATCACGGAGATCTCGCCGACACGTTCCCCTTCGACATCGACCGATGAATCCACCGGGACCTGACCAGCGTTCGGCCACTCGATGAGTTCCAAACCCAAGGCGGATCCCGCCGACTCGGCCATGCCACTCATGGCGCATCTCGTCGAACTGCGCAACCGGCTCTTCAAGGTGGCCGTCGCGGTCGCCGTGGGAGCGATCGTCGGTTGGACGTTGTTCGATCCGGTCGTCAACGTCCTCACGCATCCGATCGTCGGGCTCTGCAAACACCACCAGTGCCTCCTCGAAGGCGGGAAGGTCCAGAACCTGGACCCGCTCGACCCGCTCACGACCCGACTCAAGTTGTCGGTCTACATCGGCGTGGCGATCGCCATGCCGGTCGTGCTCTGGCAGCTCTGGCGGTTCATCGCCCCGGCGCTCTATGCGAACGAGCGAAAGTACACGTTGGCGTTCATCGGGCCGGCGTTGGTGCTCTTCCTCGGTGGCGCCACGCTCGCGTACTTCGTCCTGCCCGTTTCACTCAACTGGTTGCAGGGAGTCGGCGGGCCGAAGTTCGTGGCCGCGTACGATTCGGGGAAGTTCGTCTCGTTGATCGGTTGGATGATGCTCGCGTTCGGGCTGTCGTTCGAATTCCCGATCGTGATGGTCGCGATGATGGCGATGGGCATCCTCAAGCCCCGGACCCTGGTCAAGGGATGGCGTTACGCGATCGCGATCATCATCGTGTTCGCGGGGGTGATCACACCGACGGCCGATCCGTTCACGTTCATGTTCATGGCGATCCCGATGGTCGCGTTGTTCTGGGGGGCGGTGCTCGCCGGGATCCTCATGGAGCGGGCTCGCGGGCGTCGCGGCGGAGCGTGACGATCCGAAAGCACCGGGCGTGGGGCGAACCGGGTCGCCTCGATCCGACCGGTGTGGTCGTCGGCTCCGACGAGGCGGCCGCCGCGGAGATCTCGAGGGCCCGGCGTGGAGGGCGTCCGAATCCCATGATCGAGTTGACCGGTGGTGATCTGTGGCGCACGCTCGGAGGCCGGAACCTGGGACGCGGGGCCGAGCGGGCGGGGAGCACACGGTTCCCGATCGACCTGGGGGTCGCCACCATCGACGGCGACGACCACCCCTTCGTCGCCCATGTGCTCGTTCGGCGACGGGCGTGGCAGGGCCGCATCTTCGTCGCGATGAACGCCCAGTATCTGGGTCCCTGGGACCTCGGCCCGAAGGCGCATCCGAACGACGGCCTGCTCGACATCTCGGATGCGGATCTGTCCTGGTCGGACAAGCTCGCGGCTCGCAGGCGGGCCGTGACCGGCACGCACCTTCCGCACTCGTCGATCGCCGTGCGGCGAACGGCTTCCTTTGCAACCGATTTCGACCCACCGGGCCTCGCCTACCTCGACGGGGAGCGCGTCGCTCGGGTTCGCCATCTCGAACTCCGGGTCGAACCCGATGCGTTCACGGTCGTCGTGTGAGCCTCGCCCACTGTGCAGCGTCACCCCGGATCGATCGGTACGGTTGACGTCGTGCTGTCGATCGAGGACGCCGACGTGGTCGTGGTGGAACGTCTGGGCCGCTGGGAGCGGCGCCTCGTCGAGATCGCGCACGACATCCATGCCCATCCCGAGACGAACTTCGGCGAACATCATGCCCATGACGCTCTGGTCGCGCTGCTGAGCGATGCAGGATTCGACGTCGAGCCGCACGCGTACGGCGTCGACACCGCCTTCGTCGCCCGAGCAGGGGAGGGGTCGGGTCCGACGGTGGCGATTCTGTGCGAGTACGACGCGCTTGCGGGTATCGGCCACGCGTGCGGCCACAACGTCATCGCGGCGGCCGGCGCCGGCGCCGGGATCCTGGCCGCCGGGGTCGTCGATGAGCTCGGTGGTCGGCTGGTCGTGATCGGCACGCCCGCCGAAGAGGGAGGAGGTGGAAAGGTCGATCTGCTCGAAGCCGGCGCATTCGACGCCGTCGACGTCGCGTTGATGGTTCATCCGGCCGACGCGGATCTGACCCGTATGGACACGATCGCGGTCGCCCAGTACCGGGTGGCTTACCGCGGGGTCGCGGCCCACGCCGCTGCCGCGCCGGAACGTGGACGCAATGCCCTGGACGCAGCGGTGCTCGGTTACCTGAACGTCGCGGCGCTTCGTCAACACATCGGTTCGGATGAGCGGATCCACGGGATCTTCACCAGAGCCGGTGATGCAGCCAATGTCGTTCCCGCCGAAGCCGAGGCCCTCTGGTACGTACGATCGCCCAGCCTGCCGGGACTGGCCGCCTTGACCGAGCGGGTGCACGCCTGTCTCCGGGCCGGTGCGTCGGCCGCCGGATGCGACATCGAGATCGAACCCGAAGGCCATGTCTACGCGGACATGATCGACAATCCGCTGCTCGTGGAACGATATGTGGCCCGCGCAGCGCGGTGCGGTCGGACCGTCGAAGACCCGGGTCCGGAGAATCGCGTGGTCGGTTCCACCGACATGGGAAACGTCAGCCACCGGGTTCCGTCGATCCATCCGATGCTCGGGATCGCCCCGAAGGGCACGGCGATCCACACGGTGGCGTTCGCCGATGCTGCCGCATCGTCCGCCGCGGACCTCGGGATCCTGGACGCCTCGGTGACACTCGCCCGGATCGCGCTCGACTGTTGGGCCGACCCGGACCTGGTTCGCCGTGCGCGGGACGCATGGGCATCGGCCATCCCGTCCGCTGCCCCCGGAGCAATCTAGAGTCGTCCTGTGAACACCTACGTCGCCGAGGAATTCACGCCTCACGAGGCCGACATCCTTCGCCGCTACTTCACCAACCTCGACCTGCCGGTGTTCGCGCTCGTGAACCTGCCCGAGGTCGTGAAGGGAGCGTTGTTCGCCCGTTATTCACGGTCGCACAAGAGCCTCCGGCGCCTGTTCCTGGATGAATTCGTCACCGATCTGGACATCACCGGGGATGCGACGATCGACGCAACGGTCGGCCTGGCGCGCGCCGAGCAACTCTACGAGAAGGTGTTCGTCGAGTACGGCGACGATTCGGTGGCGCAACTCGGAGGTGTCCACCTCGCGTGTGAACAGGCCTCGAACCTGCTGACCAAGGTGCTCGAGTGGGGACGTTTGATGTCCTACCTCGAACAGTCGACGCGTTACATCGCATACGACCGGCGACTGGACGGTCGTTACCGCTTCTACCGCGATCCCGACGTGCTCGCGTCCGGGTTGGGGACGCGGTACGTGGGCGACATGGATCGGATGTTCGACACCTATGGCGAACTGGTCTCGGACATGGTCGGTGCCCTTCGTGAGCTGATCCCGCAGGATCCCTCGGATTCGGACTTCGTCTACCGCCAGGCCATCCAGGCCCGCGCATTCGACTCGGTCCGCGGGATCCTTCCCGGGGCGTCGTTGTCGAACGTCGGGATGTTCGGGACCGGACAGTCCTACGAGATGTTGCTCATGCGCATGCGCGCGCATCCGTTGCCCGAGGCGCGCCGCTACGCGGAACTGATGCTCCAGGAACTGCGAAAGGTGATCCCGTCGTTTCTGCGCCGGATCGATCAACCGGAGCGGGGTGGGGAGTGGACCGCGTACCTCGAGGAACGCAACGACGAGATGCGTGAGATCACCACGCGGCTGCTCGGAGGTGTGTCACCGGAGAGTCCCGATGTCGCCGACAGCGTGACACTGGTGTCGTTCGATCCGGATGCCGAGGTCGCGCTCGTGACCGCGATGCTGTACCCCTACAGCAACCTGGCCGAGACCGCTATCCGCGCAACGGTCGAGGCGATGTCCGCGGCCGAGCGTGTCGCCGTGGTCGACGCGTATGTCGGTGATCGTGGGAACCGCCGACACAAGCCGGGCCGAGCGCTGGAGCGGATCGACTACCGATTCGACGTGCTCGCCGACTACGGCGCATTCCGGGACCTCCAACGGCACCGGATGTTGACGATCGAATGGCAGCCGTTGACGCCGTACCATGGATTCAACCGTCCCGAGGCCGTCGACGTCGCCGGCCTGGCCGACCGCTTCGACGAGGCGATGGACCGATCCGCGGCGTTGTACGAAGCGATGAAGGAGCCGTTCCCGACCCAAGCTCCCTATGCGGTGGCCCTGGCCTACCGGATTCGATTCGCCATGCAGTTCAACGCGCGTGAGGCGATGCACCTCATCGAACTTCGCAGCAGCCCACAAGGCCATCCTGCGTACCGTCGCGTCGCCCAACGCATGTACGAGCTGATCGGACGCGAGGCCGGCCATCCCGCGGTCGCCGCCCTGTTACGACACGTCGACCTCTCGGATGATCCACCCTTGGGTCGTCTCGAAGCGGAACGCCGAGCCGAGGAGCGTCGACGCCGAGCCGTTTCGCCCTGACTGCGCCCGCCTGGCCGTGTGGCCGTGGAGTCGAGGATCTACGGTGGCCGACCGCTGGATTGTCGCTCGCGGGGGTCGTGGCGCGTATGATCCGCGTCCGCACATCACGTATATCCAGCCGAGGATTCCATGCCCGACACTGTTTCTGACGACGATGAACTCGACGATGCTCTCGAGGAGGACTTCTCCGACGAGGAAGAGTTCGGCACCGACGAGGAGATGGACGACCTCGACGGCGACGACGAGCTCGAGACCTCCGACGTGGCCGATGACGACGACGACATCGACCAGGACGAGGCGCCGCCGGCGCCAAAGAAGCGGCACACCGCCCACGATGATGACGAAGACGAAGACGACCTCGAGGATGACGACGTCGAGGAAGACCTCGGCGAGATCCTCCAGGCACGTCTCGCGGTCGACGACGACGACGAAGACGACGAGGACGACGGTGCGGTCGCACTCGACAACGAGGACCGCGCCAATTCGGCGAACCGGGTCCAGCCCAAGCGCCCCGAGGAGTTCGTGTGCCAGTCGTGTTTCCTCGTGAAGCATCCGAGTCAGTTGGCAGATCCGTCACACATGTTGTGTGCGGACTGCGTGTGAGGTGCCCATGTCGATGAAAGAGTTGCTGAGTGATCTCGTGTACGTCCCGATCGGCCTGGTGACCGTCGGGCCCCGGCGACTTCCCGAACTTGTCGAACAGGGCCGTCTCCAGGTCGGCAACGCGCGGATCATGGGCGAGATGGCCACCCGGGTGGGATCGGCGAAACTGACCGAACAGGTCGCCGGGGCAACGACCGAGGTCCACGCTGCCCTCGTTCGTCTCGGACTCGTGCCACCGGATGATCCGGCTGCTCCCACCGGGCACGCCGGCGCCGGAGCGACCCATCACGTGACGGTCGAGGCCGACCCGACCCCTCGGCCGGCGATGTCAGTCGTCCCGGAGATGTCCGACCTCGCGATCGTGGAATACGACTCGCTGGCGGCATCGCAGGTGGTTCCCCGCCTCGCGGCCCTCGACCCGGACGAACTCGACGCGGTCCGCCGCTACGAGATCGACCATCGTGGGCGGAAGACGATCTTGGGCCGAATCGCGCAACTCCAGGATTGAACAGTGGGCGATTGTCCCGAGGAATCCGCCCGGTTGGTCGTCGCTGCCGATCGTGACGATCTCGAAGCACTGCGTGCCGAAGCGCGGGCAACGGTCGTCGGGGCGCGTGGCGGTCGGGCGCTCCTGTCCAGGGACCACCCGATCGACGACACGGACGCATTGGTCGACGCGGCTGTTGCTGGTCGGGGCGATGCGGTGGTCATCGTGGGTCTCCTCGACGACATGGCCGTCGGGTTCATGCTGGCGCGACGGGTCGCATCATCCGATGGTGCGGTACTGGAGCTGGTCGGTGCCTGGGTCACGCCCGAGGCGCGTGGCATCGGGGTCGGTGCGGTGATGATGACCGAGTTGATTGCCTGGGGCCGACACCACGGTTGTGTGGAGCTCGATGCCGAGGCGCTCCCGGGCGACCGCGACACCAAGAACTTTTACGAACTCAACGGTCTCGTGGCACGCCAGATCACGGTGTCCCGGCGCCTCGATTGACCCTTCGGGCCGGTCGCCTATCGACCCTTCCAGATCGGTTCCCGCTTCTCGGCGAACGCAGTGATGCCCTCGGAGAAGTCCTCGGAACCGAACATCTTCATCATGCCTTCGCCGGACAATTTCCAGCCGAGTTCATCGGGCTGATCGGTGGCGGCGAGCATGATGGCGCGTGATTCACGAACCGCCAAGGGTGCTGCCTTCGCGATTCGTTCGGCGACCCCACGGGCGGTCGCGAGTGCTTCGCCTTCGGCGCACAGATGGTTCACGAGACCCAGCTGGTGGGCCCGGGTGGCATCGATGGGGTCTCCGGTCAGGGCACACTCCATGGCGATGTTGCGAGGGATCTTGCGGGGGAGACGGAACAGTCCGCCGGCACCGGCAACGAGGTTCCGTTTGACCTCGGGGATCCCGAAGGTTGCCGTGTCCGAGGCGATTACGATGTCACACGACAATACGATCTCGGTGCCGCCGGCCAATGCGGGACCGTCGACGGCGGCGATGATCGGCTTGGTACGTTCGCGTTGGACGATCCCGGCGAAACCTCCGCGCTCGGTCATCATCGCGCCCGGGTTGACCGCGATCTCCTTGAGGTCGGCACCGGCACAGAAGATGTGGCCCTTCTCGGTTTCGGCTCCAGTGAGGATCCCGACCCACGCGTCGTCGTCCCCTTCGAGCGCGTCGATCGCCTCTTCGATCCCGGTTGCCACGGCCCCGTTGACGGCGTTGCGGGCGGCCGGACGGTTGATGGTGATGGTGACGATGTGGTTGTCGAGTTCGTAGTCGATCATGGGGACCGACACTACCGCGTCCGTCTCAGGGTGCCTGGGTCCCGTCACCGGCGGGAACGGTCGTCACCGGCAGGCTGCTCGGGGGCGCGGCGGCAGCCGACGGAGCGAACGCCGAGGCGATCGCAGGAAGGCGCTTCGCGAGCTTTGCGACCTTGGCTCGCAGTTCGTCGGACACGTCGCTCGGGACACCCGATGGTTCGACGTACCGACTGATCGGTGAAAAGGCCAGTGCATCGAGGAGCACGACCCAACGGCCGCTGGGGCTCTCGGCCCCGAGCGCTTCGTTGGTCACTGCCACCATGGCATCGACGAGCGGCTGGGGGAGCGGTGCGCCGGCCTTCGGGGGGTGGGAGCTCAGGTTCAACAACCGTCCGATCCGCTTCTGGTCGACCGCGGACTGCAGCTCGGTGAGCCATTCCGCGTGGGCCCGTTCGACGCGCTCGTTCAGCTTGACGCGGAGGGTCTCGGCGATCTCACGGGCTTCCGGGGTCTTCGCGTGGTCGGCGGCGGCGACGACGACGCTTCGCAGGTCGCTGAGCTCTGCCTCGTCGAGTTGTGCCAGAGCCGCGTCGGCACGGTCACGCCATTCCGCGATCTGCAAGCGAGGAAGAATCGATTCGGCCATCCGGACCAGACCATCAGCGGGAACCTCGGGTTGACCCTGTTCACGGCGTTTGGCGTTGTCGGTCTCGATCGCCTGGCGAAGATTCGGCATGCCGCCGTGGGTCAGCTTCTCTGCGACCGGTCGCTGTTCGTCGGCGAGCGTGTCAAGAAAGGCGTTGCGGTGTGCGTGTCCGACGCGGAGGCGAGGGGCCTTCGGAGCCCGCTTGCGTGGCGGGCGGGGCCGATCGGCCCGCTGTTCACCGGACCGGTCGGTGCGGGGGCGTGACCCGTCGCGTGGCTTGCGCTCCCGTTGTGGGCGGTCGGTGGTCTCGGTACGATCCGAGGTGCGTTCCCCTCGAGGCCCGCGGCGACCTTTCCCATCGCGGCCACCCGAGCCATGCGCGTCGCGGTCGGACGGCCGACGGCCCTTCGAACGTGTGGCGAGCTGCGAGGTCACCAGGGCGTCGTCGGGGACGTCCCGCACGATGAGTTCCAGCCGATCCGACTCTTTGCGGGGTGCCCGCTCCGGGATCACGGCCAGGATCTCGTGGCCGTCGAGGCCGGTTTCGATCTCGACCCGCAGGGTGTCACCGATCGCGACACCCTCGGGAAGCACCGCGGCTGCCACCTCGCCTCTGGGTTGGCGTGCCCCGGCCGCCCGCCACGTGTAGGTGGCATCGCCCTTGGCACTGGTGAGTTCGATCTCGATCCTGCGCGACATAGGGACGCGACACTACCGGGTCCACCAGCGTGATCCCGGATCGGCACGGTGTGGAGAACCGTGGGAGAAATCGACGGTTCGAACCGCGTGCACGCTCCAGGTTCGGATCGTTCCCCGCGACCGCAGGTGGACGGTCGATCCCGCGGGACCGACCGTCCACCGTGTCTACTTCTTGAGGTAGAGCTCGCCGGGGCGGATGATCCCGAGCGAACTCGGGTCCGGTGTCGACAGGCCACTGACCTTGTCGCTGAACACGTTGCCCCAGTAGTCGAACAGCAGCGGAATGTACACGACGTCGTGCGCGACCTGTTCCTGGATCTGGTTGTACAGCTTCCTGCGGGTCGCGGTGTTGTCGGTCTGACGGGCTTCGTTCAACCACTTGTCGACCTTCGGCCGCGAGTACTTGACGAGGTTCGTGTTCCCGCCGGTGATCAGCGCGTTGTACACGCC